>JAEUJI010000127.1 GCA_016794805.1 Gemmatimonadota bacterium | reverse complement strand
GCCGACGGCAACGAGATCCAGGGCCGGGCGGTGAGCTGGGCCTCGAGCGACGGCGCCGTCGCTGAGGTCTCCGGCCTGGGCGCGGTGAACGGCCGCAAGGCCGGCAGCGCGACCATCACCGCGGAGAGCGAAGGGAAGCGGGGCACTTTCGCGGTCAGCGTGATCGAGCCGACCAGCGACCTCCCGGCCCAGGTGGCCAGCGTGATCCTGAGCAGCGCCGGACGGCCGCTCGAGATCGGGCAGACCGTGCAGCTCAGCGCCACCGCCAAGGACACCAAGGGGTTCATCCTCGCCGACCGCACCGTGGTCTGGGGGACCAACCACCCCGAGGTGGCGCTGGTCTCCTCCGGCGGGCTGGTGACCGCCCTGGGCGCCGGCAGCGCCACGATCACCGCGAGCAGCGAGGGGAAGAGCGCCGAGACGCGGGTGACGGTGAACGCCCCGAAGCCGGCGCCTGAGCCGCCGAAGCCCGAGCCCGCGAAGCCGGAGCCGGTGGTGACGCCGCCGCCCGCCGTGGTGGCGCGCGTGACGCTCACGCCGGCCGCGCTCGCGCTGGTGACCGGCGCCGAGGGCCCGCTCGGCGCCACCGTCTTCGATGACAAGCGGGCCCCGATCGCCGGCCGCACGGTGCAGTGGAAGTCGAGCGATGCCCGCATCGCGTCGGTCACCGACCAGGGCGTGGTGACCGGCCTGGCCAAGGGCAAGGCCACCATCACCGCCACGGTGGACGGAAAGAGCGCCGAGGCCGTGGTGACGGTCGCGGACGCTATCGTGCCGGTGGCGAGCGTCGTGCTCACCGCCGGAAGCAGGAGCCTCAAGGTCGGCGAGTCCGTCACCTGGAGCGCCGCAGCCCGGGACGCGCGGGGCCGCACCCTCGAAGACCGGGGCGTCACCTGGTCCTCGAGCGCGCCCCAGGTGGCCACGGTGAGCGGCGGTGGCGTGATCACCGCCGTGGCGCCCGGCACGGCGGAGATCCAGGCGGAATCCGAGGGCAAGCGCGTCAGCGAGCGGCTCACCGTGGCCGCCGCACCGGCGCCGCCCCCCGTGACCGCGCCGACCACTACCCCGACCACCGGTGGCAACACCGCCCTGCTGCCGCGCCGCGGCGTCGAGGCCGGCGGCGCGCTGGCCTGCGGGCTGGCGCAGGGCGGGGTGGTCTGCTGGGGCGCCGGGTTCACCGGGCTCATCGCCATCGAGGGAACCGCCGGCGCCAGCCAGCTGGCGGTGGGCCGCGCCCACGCCTGCGCCCTCACCAGCGGCGGCCGCGCGGTCTGCTGGGGCGACAACAAGAACAGCCAGCTCGGCGACGGCGGCACCACCAGCAGCGGGCCCAGCGCGGTCCCGGTGACCGGGGACCTGGGCTTCTCGACCATCACCGTGGGGGCGATGCACAGCTGCGGCCTCGCCGGCGGCAAGGCGTACTGCTGGGGTCGCGGCAAGGAGGGCCAGCTGGGCGACGGCGGGACCAGCGACCGCAAGCGCCCGGTCGCGGTCAAGGGGGGGCAGAGCTTCGTGCAGCTCGCCGCGGGCGGCAACCACACCTGCGCCATCACCGCCGGTGGCCAGGCCTATTGCTGGGGCGATGGCTTCTCGGGGCAGCTCGGCTTCGGCGGGCAGGACCAGCAGTCGGAGCCCATCGACGTCTCCGGCGGGCAGAAGTACTCGCGGATCGCGGCGGGTGGGAAGCACACCTGCGCGCTGACGACGGCGGGGAAGGCCTTCTGCTGGGGCGCCAATGAGAGCGGCCAGGTGGGCGACGGCTCCAAGTCTGACCGGGGCAGTCCCGTGGCGGTGTCCGGGAGCCAGGCCTTCACCGAGATCGCCACCGGGGCGAACCACACCTGCGGCCTCACCGGCGGCGGCGAGGTCTACTGCTGGGGCGAGAACCGCCAGGGCCAGCTGGGCGACGGCACCAAGGCCGACCGCAACCGGCCGGTCGCGGTCGGCGGCGGCAATTTCACCTCGATCTCCGCCGGCGAGGGCTTCAGCTGCGCCATGGTGCGCGGCGGCGAGGCGATGTGCTGGGGACGGAACGACCGCGGCCAGCTTGGCGATGGGGGCACGGCGGCGCGGGGCGTGCCGGGGGCGGTGACGGGGCAGTAGGGGTGAGACGGTAGGGCGGTTGGGCGGGTAGGCGGTTGGTCAACCGCTGAAAGGGCGACCCTCCACATCGGAGCATCGCCCTTTCACCTACCACCAACCGTCCAACCGTCTTATCGGGCGCCGAGCGG
>JAEUJI010000364.1 GCA_016794805.1 Gemmatimonadota bacterium | reverse complement strand
CAGCTCATGCGGATCGAACACGTCCTCGGAGGCGACGATGCCGAGGATCCGCTCCTTGAGCGGCTCGATCACGTCCTCCCCCTCCTTCAGCGCCGAGATCTCGAGGCCCTGGATGGTGCCGCAGTCCTCCTCGGTGATCGTCACGTCCTGCGCCACGTCGACCAGGCGGCGGGTCAGGTAGCCGGCGTCGGCGGTCTTGAGCGCGGTGTCGGCCAGGCCCTTGCGGGCGCCGTGAGTCGAGATGAAGTACTCGAGGCCGGTGAGGCCCTCGCGGAAGTTCGACTTGATCGGGCTCTCGATGATCTCGCCGATCCCGCCGGTGAGCTTCTTCTGCGGCTTGGCCATCAGGCCGCGCATGCCCGCCAGCTGCCGGATCTGGTCGCGGGAGCCGCGGGAGCCGGAGTCGAACATCATGAACACCGGGTTGAACCCGCCCCGGCTCTGGCGCATGTTGTTGACCATCGCCTCGGCCACGTCGTTGTTGGCGTGGGTCCAGGCGTCGATCACCTTGTTGTAGCGCTCCCCGAACGTGATCTGGCCGGTATTGTAGGCCCGCTGGAACCGCTGGACCCGCTTGTCCGCCTCCTCCAGCAGCCGCACCTTGTCGGCCGGGATCTCGAGGTCTTCGACCCCGATGGAGATCCCGCCCTGGGTGGCGTAGCGGAACCCGAACTCCTTGAGCCGGTCCAGGAACACGACGGTATCCGCCAGGCCCGCCTCCCGGTAACTCTGCAGCACCAGCTCCGACAGCGCCTTCTTCCGCATCAGGTCGTTGCGGAAGCCGTGGTTGGCCACCACCTGCCGCGGCATGATGCTGTTGAACAGCACCCGGCCCGCGGTGGTCAGGACCCAGCGCGGCTTCGGCTCGGTCGCTTCCCGTGGCGGCTGGTACCAGAAGTGGACCGCCGTGTGGAAGCTGATCCGGCGGTGCAGCAGGGCCATCTCGATCTCCGCCAGGGAGCCGAAGTGCTTGGCCTTGTCCCACGCCGGCGCCGGCTTGCCCTCCTTCGGTTCCTCGGCGCCCCGGGGCAGCTTGGTGAGGAAGTAGCTCCCCAGCACCATGTCCTGCGACGGCTCCGCCACCGGGCGGCCGTCGGAGGGCTTGAGGATGTTGTTCGACGAGATCATCAGCATCCGGGCCTCGAGCTGCGCCTCGAACGAGAGCGGCACGTGCACGGCCATCTGGTCGCCGTCGAAGTCGGCGTTGAACGCGGCGCAGACCAGCGGATGGATGCGGATCGCCTTCCCCTCCACCAGCACCGGCTCGAAGGCCTGGATGCCCAGCCGGTGCAGCGTCGGGGCGCGATTGAGCAGCACCGGGTGGTCCTGGATGATCTCTTCCAGGATCTCGTAGACCTCCGGGCTCTCCTTCTCCACGATCTTCTTGGCCCGCTTCACCGTCTCCGCGATGCCCTTCTCCACCAGCTTGTGGATGATGAAGGGCTTGAACAGCTCGACCGCCATGGCCTTGGGCAGGCCGCACTGGTGCAGCCGGAGTTCCGGCCCCACCACGATCACCGACCGGCCGGAGTAGTCCACCCGCTTGCCCAGCAGGTTCTGCCGGAACCGGCCCTGCTTGCCCTTGAGCATGTCGCTCAGGGACTTGAGCGGGCGCTTGCCGCGGCCCCGGATCGCCTTGGAGCGGCGGCCGTTGTCGAACAGCGCGTCCACCGCCTCCTGGAGCATCCGCTTTTCATTCCGGAGGATGACCTCCGGCGCCTTGTGCTGGATCAGCTTCTGCAGCCGGTTGTTGCGGTTGATCACCCGGCGGTAGAGGTCGTTCAGGTCCGACGTGGCGAAGCGGCCGCCGTCCAGCGGCACCAGCGGCCGGAGGTCGGGCGGAATGACGGGGATCACGTCCAGGATCATCCACGCGGGGTGGTTCGGCACGTCGCCGTTCTCGCCCGAGGTGAGGAACGCGTCCACGATCTTGAGCCGCTTGAGCATCTGCTTCTTGCGGTGCTGGCTGGTCTCGGTCGCGACCGCGGCGCGCAGTTCCTCCGCCAGCTTCTTGATGTCGATGCGGTTGAGCAGCTCCCGCACCGCCGGCGCCCCGATGTCCGCCTTGAACGCGGTATCGCCGTCCTCGCGCGCCTTGTGCCGGAGCTGGAGGTACTCGTCCTCGTCCAGCAGCTGGTTGGCCTCGACGTCCTGGTCCCCGGGCTCGATGACGATGTAGCTCGAGTAGTAGATCACCCGCTCCAGGTCCCGCAGCGTGACGTTGAGCAGGTTGCCCATCGGCGACGGCAGGGTCTTGAAGAACCAGATGTGCGCCACCGGCACGCTGAGCTCGATGTGGCCCATGCGCTCGCGCCGCACCTTGCTCAGCGTCACCTCCACGCCGCAGCGGTCGCAGATCACGCCCCGGTAGCGGATCCGCTTGTACTTGCCGCAGTGGCATTCCCAGTCCTTGACCGGACCGAAGATGCGCTCGCAGAAGAGGCCGTCCTTCTCCGGCTTGAATGAGCGGTAGTTGATGGTCTCGGGCTTGGTCACCTCGCCCCAGGACCACCAGTACCGCTGCCCCTGGAGCTCCAGCCGCTCCCGCTCCTTGGTGTCGCGGGGGCCGCGGATCTCCTCCGGGGAGGCGATGCGGATGCTGATGTAGTCGAAACTCGAGCTCTTGGGCTCGCGTCCGCTGCGGAAATCGATCATTGGGTGCCTCTTCGTAGTATCCACGTCGGTCCGACGGTCCGTCGGTCCGTCGGTCCGTTATTCGTCGCCGTCGGCGCTGGTGCCGAGCGTGACCTTGAGGCCGAGGGCCTGGAGTTCCTTGACCAGCACGTTGAACGACTCGGGGATGCCGGGTTCCGGCAGGTTCTGCCCCTTCACGATCGCCTCGTACACCTTGCTCCGGCCGTTCACGTCGTCCGACTTGACCGTCAACATCTCCTGCAGCACGTGCGCGGCGCCGTACGCCTCCAGCGCCCAGACTTCCATTTCGCCGAAGCGCTGGCCGCCGAACTGCGCCTTGCCGGCCAGCGGCTGCTGCGTCACCAGCGAGTACGGCCCGATGCTCCGGGCGTGGATCTTGTCGTCCACGAGGTGCGACAGCTTGAGCATGTAGATCGTGCCCACCGTCACGTCGCCCTCGAATTCCTGCCCGGTGCGGCCGTCGCGGAGCCGCGCCTTGCCGCCGGGGGTCAGCCCCGCCGCCCGGATCAGCTCCTCGGCCCCGCGCGCCACGTCCTCGGCCTCGCCCTTGCCGCTGGCGAGGGCCGCGAGGGCCGGGCGGCCGGCGCTCTCCAGCAGCTCCGGCAGGGTGAGCTCGTTGGCCTTCTCCAGCTCCTTCACGATCTTCTGGATGGCCTTGTGCTCGGCGCCCTCCGCCGATTCCAGCCGGAACTGGTGATACGCCAGCTCCTGCTTCTTCTGGGTCAGCTCCCGGGCGGCCAGCTCCTTCGCCGCCGAGGCCAGGAAGGCCTTGAGCCCGGCGTACAGCTCCCGGGTGACGGCGTGCGCCCCCCGGTGCGCCAGGTCCTGGATGCCGGCCTCGATCAGGTTCTGGCCGGTGGCCTTGAGGTCGCCGACCACGGTCTCGATGGCGGCCGCCTCGAGGGACGGCGCCTGGTGCTTCAGGTTGAGCCCGCGCGACGCCCACTGCACCCCGGCCAGCCGGAGCAGGACGCCGATCTCGTGTTCGTCCGCGCCGCGGAACACCGGCGTCTTGGCCTTGAAGCCGAGGATCGTGGCGCACCAGCCCAGGTGGGTTTCCAGGATCTGGCCCACGTTCATCCGGCTGGGCACGCCCAGCGGGTTGAGCACGATGTCCACCGGCGAGCCATCCGGGAGGAACGGCATGTCCTCCTCGGGGACGATGCGCGCCACGATGCCCTTGTTGCCGTGGCGGCCCGCCATCTTGTCGCCCACCGAGACCTTCCGCTTCTCGGCGATGTACACCTTCACCAGCTGGATCACGCCCGGGGGCAGCTCATCCGGCTGGAGGATCTTGTCGATCTGGTCCTCCGCCTTCTCCTCCACCTTGGCCCGTTCCCGCGCCGCGGTATCGATGGAGAGGCGGATGCGCTCGTTGGCGGCCTTGTGGGCCACCCGCAGCGTCTTGAGGTCGATCTCGCCCAGGTCGAGGTCGGCGAGGGTGCCCCGGGTCAGCCGGGTGCCGGCCGGGATGGCCTCCTCGACGGTGCCCGCCTTGAGCATGAGGGCGACTTCCTGGCCCTCGAGCAGGTGCTTCAGCTCCTCGAACATCACGGCGCTGATCCGGGCCTTTTCGTCGGTCTCGACCCGGCGCACCTCGCCGATCCGCTCGCCGCGGTCCTTCTCCACCACCTGGTCCTCGACCCGGCTGAAGATCTTGACGTCGATGACGACGCCCTTCATCCCCGGCGGGACCTTGAGCGAGCTGTCCTTCACGTCCTTGGCCTTCTCGCCGAAGATCGCGGTGAGCAGCTTCTCTTCCGGCGACAGCTCGGTCTCCCCCTTGGGGGTGATCTTGCCGACCAGGATGTCGCCCGGCTTCACGTGGGCCCCGATCCGCACGATGCCCCGCTCATCGAGGTCCACCAGCGCCTCGTCGGAGACGTTGGGGATTTCCCGGGTGATCTCCTCCTGCCCGCGCTTGGTGTCGCGGACGTGGAGCTCCAGCTCCTGGATGTGGATGGACGAGTAGACGTCGTCCTTCACCAGGCGCTCGGAGAGGACGATGGCGTCCTCGAAGTTGTGCCCGTACCAGGGCATGAACGCCACGATGACGTTGCTGCCCAGGGCGAGCTCGCCCCCCTCGGTGGCGGCGCCGTCCGCGATCACCTGCGCCTGGGCCACCTTGTCCCCCACCCGGACCAGCGGACGCTGGTTGATGGCGGTGTCCTGGTTGGTGCGCCAGAACTTCCGCACCCGGTAGCGGTCATGCTGGGTGAGCCGGGCCAGCGGGATGTTCGGATCCACCTTCCCCTGCTCCCCGGAATCCACGATGATCTCGTCCGCCGTGACCCGGGTGACGGTCCCGCCCCGCCGGGCCACGATCACCGCCCCGGAATCCGCGGCCACCTTGGCCTCCAGCCCGGTGCCCACCGTGGGCGACTGGGGGAAGAGCAGCGGCACCGCCTGGCGCTGCATGTTGCTGCCCATGAGCGCGCGGTTGGCGTCGTCGTGCTCGAGGAACGGAATCAGCGCCGCGGCGATGGAGACCAGCTGCTCCGGGGCCACGTCCATGAAGTCGATCCGGTCCGGGGGCAGGAGCGGGTAGTCGTCCTGCTTGCGGCAGAGGACCAGGTCCTCGCTCAGCTTGTTGTGCTCATCCAGCTGTGCGTTGGCCTGGGCCACCGCATAGTCCTCTTCCTCGCTGGCCGACAGCCAGCGGATCTCGTCGGTCACCTTCCCGTTCTTCACCACCCGGTACGGGGTCTCGATGAAGCCCAGGTCGTTGATCCGGCCGTAGGTCGAGAGGCTGGTGATCAGGCCGATGTTCGGGCCTTCCGGCGTCTCGATGGGGCACATCCGGCCGTACTGCGAGTAGTGCACGTCCCGGACCTCGAAGCCCGCGCGCTCCCGGGTCAGGCCGCCCGGGCCCAGGGCCGAGAGCCGGCGCTTGTTGGTCAGCTCCGCCAGCGGGTTGGTCTGGTCCATGAACTGCGACAGCTGCGAGCTGCCGAAGAACGCCTGGATGACGGCCGACACGGTGCGGGCGTTGACCAGGTCGTCGAGCGAGATCTTCTCGGGGTCCGAGTTGATGCTCATCCGCTCCTTGACCAGCCGCGCCATGCGGGAGAGGCCGACCGAGAACTGGTTGGCGATCAGCTCGCCCACCGACCGGATCCGGCGGTTGCCGAGGTGGTCGATGTCGTCGGTGAACCCGCGTCCGTCGTTCAGGTCCATCAGGTACCGGATGATGGCGATGAAGTCCTCTTCGGTGAGGACGGTGTGGTTCGCCGGGATCCGGGTCTTGAGCCGCTGGTTGATCTTGTACCGCCCCACCCGCCCGAGGTCGTAGCGCTTGGGGTTGAAGAACAGCCGCTTGAGCGCCTCGCGGGCGGTCTCGAGGTTGGGCGCCTCGCCGGGCCGCAGCAGGGCGTAGATCTGCTCCAGGGCCTCGGCCTCGCTGTGGGTCGGGTCCTTGGTCAGGGTGTTCTTGATCAGCGGGGACTCGCCCCGGCCGGCCGGCAGCAGCACCTCGACCTTGGTGATCTGGGCCTTGACCAGCTTCTTCCGCAGCGCGTCGGTGAGCTCGCTGCCCCCCTCGGCCACGACCTCGCCGGTCTCGGGATCGGCCACGTCGAACGCCAGCACCTGGCGGGCCCGCTCCCGGGTGGTGGTGGGCTGCTCATCGTCCCGCAGGTCCAGCGTGGTGTAGCCGGCGAAGACGGTGACCGCCTTCACCCCCACGTGGCGCAGCTGGTTGAGCCGCTCGGTGGAGAGCTCGTCGCCCACGATGGCCAGCGGCGCCCCGCCCGGCTCCTCGGGGTTGGGCACGTCGGCGGCGATGAGCGCGCCCATCAGCTCGCGCCGCTCCTGCCGGCCCTCGAGCTTGCCGGTGATGTCCATGTCCTTGGTCGCGAAGAAGAGCTTGAGGATCTCCGCGTTGGTGCCGTAGCCGAAGGCGCGGAGCAGCGCCGTGGCCGGAAACTTCTTCTTCTTGTCGATGTGGACGTAGATCACGTCGTGGATGTCGATCGTGAACTCCACCCAGGAGCCGCGGAACGGGATGATCCGGGCCGAGAACAGCCGCTGGCCGTTGGGATGGGTGTCCTCCTCGAACACCACCCCCGGCGACCGGTGCAGCTGCGACACCACGACGCGCTCGGCGCCGTTGATGACGAAGGTGCCGAGGGGGGTCATGATCGGGAGCTCCCCGAGGTAGACCTCCTTCTCGATCGCGTTCTTGAGCCGGCGCTGGCCGTCCACCTCCTCGAACACGTCGAGGCGGAGGGTGGCCTTGAGCGGGGCGGCGTAGGTCATGTCGCGCTCGATGCACTCCTCGACGGAGTACTTCGGCTCGCCCAGCTGGTAGGAGATGAACTCCAGGCTGTACTTCCCGTTCACGTCGCCGATCGGGAAGAGGTCGCGGAACACGCGCTCGAGCGAGACGTCCTGGCGCTCGCCATGGACGTCGTCCGGGACCAGCAGGCTCTGGAACGCCCGGGTCTGGATGTCGAGCAGGTCGGGCATGGGCATGCCCACGTCCCGCTTGGAAAAGACGATCTGGGGTCGCGTCGCCGTCATGGGATCCACTCGCGCAACACAAATGGCCCCGGCGCGTCCCCCGCCGCCGATTGCGGCGGGGTCACGCGGGGCTCGGATAGCCTGCGAATTATCGAAGCCGTACAGCCGTCATGTCGTCTCACCGAAGTAGGGGGTCAGCTGGGCGTCCGTCGCCGGCGCCCGGTGGCGCCGCACGGTTGTGCGGCGCCACACCCGACCCGGCCTACTTCAGCTCGACGACCGCGCCCTGGTCCTCGAGCTTCTTCTTCATCTCGGTGGCCTCGGCCTTGGTGACGCCTTCCTTCACGTTGCCACCGTTGTCCACCAGCTCCTTCGCTTCCTTCAGGCCCAGGCTGGTGAGCTCGCGCACCACCTTGATGACCTGGATCTTCTTCTCGCCGCCGCTCTTGAGGACGACGGCGAACTCCGTCTGCTCCTCGGCCGCCGGGGCCGCCGCGCCGCCGGCCGGGGCCGCCGCGGCCGCCATGACGGTGACGTTGAACTTCGCCTTGAAGGCCTCGATCAGGTCGGCCAGCTCGAGAACGCTCATCTTGCCGATGGCCTCGAGGATTTCGTCCTTGCTCAGCATGGTCGTGCTCATCTCGGTATTCTCCCTCAGGCGTTAGAGGCTGCGGCGCGCTGGTCGCGAAGCGCCTCGAGGCAGCCAGCAAATGAAGCCGTAATGTTGGACATCGTCCCCGCGATCATGCCGAGGAGTGTCTGCCGGTCGGGGATGGTCCCCAGCCGCTGGATGTGGTCCTTCGAGACCGGCTGCCCGTCCACCAGCCCGGCCTTGATGCCCGGCTTCTGGAATTCCTTGGCGAACTCGGTCAGCACCTTCGCGGCCGGCAGCGGGTCGGTGGACAGCACCAGCCCGGTCGGCCCCTTGAGGTGTTCGTTCAGGGCCGTGATGCCCCGGCTCTCCAGCGCCCGCTCGGCCAGGGTGTTCTTCACCACCAGGTACCGCGCGCCCGCGCCGCGGAGGCGGCGGCGGAACTCGGTCATCCGCGCCACATTCAGCCCGGCGAAGTCGGTCACGTAGACGTTGGGCGCCGCCGAGATGGCCGTGGTCAGGGTCTCGACCTCGGCCTGGCGTTCAGTCTTGCTCATCGGTACCCCGCCGTCTCGAGCCGGATGCCGGGGCCCATGGTGCTGGACACCGTGGCGCTCCGGATGTACTGGCCCTTCGCCGCGGCCGGCTTCGCGCGGACGATGGTGTCCATAAAGGCCTGCAGGTTCTCCGCCAGCTGCTGCTCGGAGAAGTTGATCTTGCCCACCGGGGCATGGACGTTCCCGGTCTTGTCCACCCGGAACTCGATCTTGCCCGCCTTGATTTCCCGCACCGCCTTGCCCACGTCCATCGTGACGGTGCCGGCCTTCGGGTTGGGCATCAGGCCGCGGGGACCGAGGATCCGGCCCAGCTGCCCCAGCTGGCCCATGACGTCCGGCGTGGCGACGATGACGTCGCACTCCAGCCAGCCATCCTTGAGCTTCTGGACGTACTCGATGCCCGCGAAGTCGGCGCCCGCCGCCTCCGCGTCCTTCACCTTCTCGCCCTGCGTGATCACCAGCACCCGGACGGACTTGCCGGTCCCGTGGGGGAGCACCACGGTCCCGCGAACCACCTGGTCCGCGTGCCGCGGGTCCACGCCCAGCCGGACCGCCACGTCCACCGTCTCATTGAACTTCGCAAAGGCGGCCTGCTTGACCATCTTGACCGCGTCCCCGATCGGATGCTCCCGGGTGCGATCCACCTTGGCCAGGGCCGCGCCGAACTTCTTGCCATGCGCCCGCATCAGTCGATGACCTCAAGGCCCATCGAGCGCGCGGTGCCCGCGATCATCCGCATGGCGCCCTCGAGGTCGGCCGCGTTGAGGTCCGCCATCTTCAGCTCGGCGATCTTCTTGAGCTGGGCGCGCGTCACCCGCCCCACCTTGGTGCGGTTGGGGGATGCGCTGCCCTTCTCCAGACCGGCCTCCTTGAGCAGGAGGTTCGGCGCCGGCGGCGTCTTGGTGATGAAGGAGAACGTCCGGTCCTGGTAGACCGTGACGAGCACGGGGATCACCATCCCCGCCTGGGACTGCGTCCGGGCGTTGAACTGCTTGCAGAACTCCATGATGTTCACGCCGTGCGGACCCAGTGCCGTGCCCACGGGCGGCGCCGGATTGGCCGCTCCCGCCGGGCACTGCAGCTTGATCACTGCGGTGACCTTCTTTGCCATACCCTTCCTTTCGATGGGCGGAGGGGCGGCCGGCTAGTCCCGCCGGCGTCCACTCCCTTGCACCTGCCGCGATGACCCGCGCGGTCGCGGGGTGGGGCCTAGTGGCCCCGGAGCTGGAGGTAGTCCAGCTCCACCGACGTCGGCCGCCCGAAGAGGCTCACCGACACCTTCACCTTGCCCTTGTCCGAGAGCACTTCCTCGACCGTGCCGCTGAAGTCGGAGAACGGTCCCTCGGTGATCTCCACCACCTGGCCGACCAGGAAGGGGATCTCCTCCTTCGGTTCCGCGTCCGCCACCGCCTCGGCGATGCCGAGCAGGCGGTTGACCTCGTCCTGCCGGAGCGGCTGGGGGAACTTCCCCGCACCCACGAACTTGATCACGCCCTGGATGCTGTTGATCACGTGCAGGGCTTCCTGGTTCATCACCATCTCCGCCAGGACGTAGCCCGGGTAGAGCTTCCGCTCCACCGTGACCTTCTTGCCGTTCTTGATCTCCACGACCTCCTGCACCGGCACCAGCGCCTGCCGGATCAGGCGCTGGCCCTCGGGCCGGGGATCCTGGGCGATCCGCTGCGCCACCAGCGACCGGACCTTGTTCTCGTGCCCCGCCGTCGTCTGAATGGCGAACCAGCGGTACTCCGGGGCGTCGCTCACCGGGTCAGCGCCGCCACCCCGTCCACCAGGACGAGGTTGAAGAGCAGGTCCATCCACCCGATCAGGAGCCCCAGCACCACGGACAGCACGAGGATCATCCGGGTCGCCTTGACCAGTTCATCCCGGCTGGGCCAGGTCACCTTGGTGAGCTCGGACCGCACCGCCTGCAGGAACTCCACGGTCCCGCCGATCCAGCCGGCGACTCCCCCGGGCTCCTTGGTGGCGACGTCCGAACTCACTTGGACTCCTTGTGCGCCTGGTGCTTGTTGCACCGGGGGCAATACTTCTTCCACTCGACGCGCTCCGGGTGCTTCCGCCGATTCTTGTCGGTGAAGTAGTTCCGGTCCCGGCACTCGGTGCACTCGAGGATGATCTTCTCACGCGGCATGTCTGCCCTCCTTGAGAGCTCGCGACCGGGATTGAACCGGTGACCTCATCCTTACCAAGGATGCGCTCTACCGACTGAGCTACGCGAGCGATTCCAGTGTACATCGGGGCCGCCAAGGCTTCCCTTGACGACCCCGGCCAAGCGGGCGACGGGGCTCGAACCCGCGACATTCAGCTTGGAAGGCTGACGCTCTACCAACTGAGCTACGCCCGCGAGCCTGATGCCCCCCACGGCAATTCCGGCATGCCTGACGGCGGCATGCCCGTCATGGTGGGGGTAGGATTCGAACCTACGTAGCGCAAAGCGCGGCAGATTTACAGTCTGCTGCCATTAGCCACTCGGCCACCCCACCGTGCGCTCGCGTCCCGCCCGCCTTACAACTCCACCGCAGAGCTGACGGAGGGAATCGAACCCTCAACCGCCGGTTTACAAAACCGGTGCTCTGCCAGTTGAGCTACGTCAGCGGGTAGCCAAAACGAGCAGAACGACATGATAGCCGGTCACTTAGGGGTATGTCAACGGGGCGGGTTCGGCGGATGGACAGGGGGCACCTCGGCAGCAGGACGGGAGGACGGGGCTCGCCGGAGTTCACACCCGCCGGACCTCCACCGTCCCGTCCTTATTATCGCGAACCGACCAACCCGCCGCCTTCAGCAGGTCCCGGATCCGGTCCGCCTCCTTGAAATCGCGCCTCCCCTTGGCGGTCAGCCGGGCTGCCGCCCAGGCCCGTGCCCAATTCTCGGACGCTTCGGGTTCGGTGGGCGGGGTGTCGGACGGGGCTCCCTCGGCGGCAGCCCCAGCCCCGTGACTCACGGTTGTCCCCCCGCCGCCTGACGGGAGGACGTCCAGGACTTCCAGCGCCCGGACCCACTCCGCGACCTCCCCATCCCCGGGCGGCAAGCCCTGATCCAGCAAGCGGTTGCCGTCCCGAACCGCGTCGAAGAGCGTCGCGATGGCCCGGGGGGCATTAAGGTCGTCATCCAGCGCCTCCGAGACATCCCCGGCGACCCGGCCGGCCCATTCCGCCCACGCATTCGGGGTGCCGGCGGTCCGCCGCGTGGCGCGCCGGAGCCGGCCGTCGAACTCCCCCAGCCGCCGGCTCCCCTCCCGTGCCGCAGCGAGCGCCTCATCGGTCAGGTCGAGCTTCTGGCGGTAGTGGGTCTGGAACATCAGGAGCCGCAGTGCCCCGGCATCCACCCCATCGGCCTTGAGGTCCCGCGGCGTGGTGATATTGCCGAATCGCTTGGACATCTTGGTGCCGCGCACGTTCAGGAACTCCCCGTGCAGCCACACCCGGGCGAAGTGCGAAGCACCGGTGAAGGCGCAGCTCTGCGCGATCTCGTCCTCATGGTGCGGGAAGATGAGGTCCACCCCGCCAGCGTGGATGTCGAGCACCTCTCCCAGCCCCTCCCGGGCCAGCAGCGCCAGCGCCATGGCGGAGCACTCAAGGTGCCACCCCGGCCGCCCCCGGCCGAAAGGGGCATCCCAGGCGGCCGCCACCGCCTCGTCCTCCGGGCGCGCCGCCTTCCACAGGACGAAGTCCTGGGCGTTCTCCTTGTCGTACTCGTCGGTCGAGACCCGCCCGCTGGCGCCGGCCTTGAGGGAACGGCGGTCGAGCTGGGAGAGCTGGCCGTAGGCCGGGAAGCGCTGGATCGCGAAGTAGACCGAGCGGTCGTCCCCCTGGTACGCGACCCCCTTGGCCAGCAGTCCCTCAACCAGCCGGATCATCTCGGCGATGAAGTCGGTCGCCCGGGGATAGGCGTGCGCCGGCCGGATGCGCAGGAAGTCGCGATCCTCGAAGAAGGCCCGGGCAAACGGCTCGGTGAATTCCCGGATCGGCAGCCCGCGCGCGCCCGCTTCCTTGATGATCCGGTCATCCACGTCGGTCAGGTTCATGACGTGGAACACCCGGAGTCCCCGCGCCTCCAGCCAGCGGCGCAGCAGGTCCTCGAAGAGGAACGTGCGAAAGTTCCCGATGTGGGCGTAGTTCCAGATCGTCGGGCCGCAGGTGTACATGGACACCCGGCCCGGCACCGCGGGGGTGAACGGCTCGATGCTGCGGCTGAGCGTGTTGTAGAACCGAAGCCCCATGGTCAGGTGTCCCCGCTGCCTTCGGTGCGGCGGTACTGGCTGAGCCGCGGCGGGGGCCGCCGGGTGATGTCGGCGCCGGTCTCCGGATCCGTGGTCCCACCGCCGGCATCATGGTGCCGCACATGCACCGTGCGCTGGGGATAGGGGATCTCGATCCCCTCCTGGTCCAGCCGGGCCTTGATGCGGCGCCGGAATTCGCGCCCGACGGCCCACTGCTGCCCGGCATGGGTGCGGAGCAGCGTCCGGATGGTCACCTGGTTCTCGTCCAGCCCCTGGACCCCGACGACCTCCGGCTCCCCGTCGAAGCGCGCCTGCCAGTCGGGATCGTGGGCCAGACGCTGCGATTCCTCGGCGAAGATCCGGAGCGCCTGGTCGACGTCGGTGCCGTAGGCCACGCCCACGTCCACCACCGCCCGGCTCCAGGTCCGGGTCATGTTGCTGACCGTGGTGATCTGGCCGTTCGGCACCATGTGCACCACCCCGTGCAGGTCCCGGAGCACCACCATCCGGAGGGTCATCCGCTCCACCACGCCCGACTTCCCGGAGACCTCGATGACATCCCCCACCGCGAACTGCCCCTCGAGCAGGTAGAAGAAGCCCGAGATGACGTCCTTGACCAGGCTCTGCGCGCCGAAGGACACGGCGAGCCCCAGGATCCCGGCGCCGGCCAGCAGCGGGCCGATGTCGATGAAGACGTTGAGGGACAGCAGCAGGCCGACGGCGACCACCGAGACCCGGCCCACACTCCGGAGCAGCTGGGAGATCGTCTGGCCCCGCTGCTCCCGCTCGGTGAGCGTGCTGGCGTCGCCGTCGTCCACCGCGCGCTCGATGCGGGTGGCGACCAGGCGGACCAGCCGGAGCGCCACGTAGCAGAGCGCCCAGATGACCGCGACCCGGACCAGGTTCCGGGTCAGCTCCGCGGTGTCCACCTCGAGCAGCGAGGCGATGCGGGAGAGCCAGTCAGGGATGGCGATCAGGAGGGAGTGCACGCGCGGGCCCCGTGGAAGTCCGGCCGCTCTGGCCGGGGCAGGAACTTAGGAGGGCCCGCCCCGGCCATCAACCCGCGGGCGCCTCAGGGAGCCAGCCGTACCCCGGCGGATACTGAAAGAAACTCCTGGGAGGAGATCACGCCGAGCCGGTCGAAACCGGAGTGGAACCGCGCCTCGAGCAGCAGGCTGGTGCGGGCGCTGCCGAGTGGAATGATGACGCCGGGCCCGACGCTGCCGCCCACCGAGTGGCTCCGGCTCCCCGAGGCGGGGCTGTAGCGATAGTCGGCGATGCCAGCCACCAGGTAGAGGCGCACGCGGCCCTGCCCCGTCGCGAAGACCCGAATCCAGCCGCCGTATTGCTTGGCCTTGCGATCGTCGCCCAGGCCGTGCTGCCCGTACTCGCCGCCGAACTCGAGATTGCGGAGCCGGATCCCGGCCCCCGCCAGGAAGCCGAACCCGGCTCCGCTGGTAGCGTCCTGGTCGTCCACATCAATCGACACGCTGCCAAGCCCATGGGCGACGAACTGGACCTGCCCCCTCAAGCGGAGGGGAGCGACGGCGGCGAACAGCAGGACAACCAGGGGCAGCATCCGGCGCGCGGCATCACGGCGCATCGCGTCTGACCTCGATCTGGATCGGCCGGGGGAGACCCCGGTGCGGGACGGTGACCTCGACCCAGAGGGTCTGGCCGGGTTCGAGCCGGGACGGGTCCGGCACATGCTCCGGAATGAAATAGGCGACCGGCTCCCACACCACCACCCCCGCCGCGCCGGGGGGCGCTGGCTCCCGCACCCGGAGGCCGCGCCAGCCCGTCGCGGGCCGGACCGCGAGGACGCCGTCCCGGGCGTAGAACTCCACCCCGGCGGTGGAGTCACCAGCGGCGCGATGGTCCTCCGCATCGAGCCAGAGGCGGACATACCGGCCACGGAGCGGATCGCTCGGGTCAACCGGAACGGTCCGCGCCCAGACCCGGGGCAACGAGCTCCGGTCCCAGGCGAACTTCCCCACCACGAGCAGCCCCAGCAGGAGCTGCGCGGCCAGCAGCCCGAGTCCCCGGCGGGAGATCGTCACGGTGCCGGCTCCTCGATGCGTGCCACCAGCCGGCGCCGCAGCCGCTCCAGTCCCCACCCGATGCCAAGGAAGAGGGCCCCCCCGGCGAGCAGGCTCGCGGAACGTCCCAACCGGTCCATCACCGAGGAGAAGTAGAACAGCAGCACCGTGAGCGCGAACCCGGCCAGTCCGAGGTTGATCCGGAGCCGGCTTCCCTCGAGCACGCCCGACGCAGCCACGCCGGCCGCCCCGAGCCCGCCCCAGAGAAAGACGGTGGCCCCGGGATGGCGGCCGAGCAGCACGCCGGCCAGGACCCAGAGCGCCCCGACCGCGGTGAGCCACGCCGCCTTGCCGCGGAGCAGCCAGGCGAGGAGCAGCGGCAGCCCTGCAGCCACTGTCCAGCCAGCAGCTCGAAAGGCGGCGGAGGTGGCCTCCTGATTCCACGGCACCGACTCACCGAGCACCAGCCGGAACGCGATTGCGAGCGGCAGCAGCGCCACCGCCCCGATCACCGCCAGCGTGGTCCGCGCGGCGGAGCTCCCGGCCCGCTCCTGGAGCGGCGCGTGCAGGTAGGCCAGCGCCAGCAGCAGCAACCCCGCCAGGGGCACTGCCGGAACGATGTGGCCGTATCCCTCGGCCCGATCCGCCCATTCCGCCACCAGCCAGATCGGGGTAAGGAGGGCGGCGTACAGCGCCTGGGGCCAGTCGCGCAGCAGCAACCATCCCGCCCAGGCGCCGGTGGCCCAGAGAAGGAACCCCTGCGGCCAGCTGGTCTCCAGGTGAAATGTCTGACCCGCCAGGAAGATCAGGCCGCCGAGCGCGGCGGTTCCGACGGCATGCAGGGTGGAACCGAGGGCCGCGAAGCGCGGCGCGGTGCTGGCGCCGCCCAGGTGAAATACCGCCACGGTCCCGGCCAGCAGGAGGAGGCGCCCGGCCGGAGACAACTCGGTCCAGTGCGCCGCCACAAATAACAGCGCGCCCGCCGCCAGCATGAGGCCGCCGGCTGCGAGCGCGAGTACCACCGGCCAGCGCAACCGTCCGGAGGCCGCGTTCCGGGCAGCTTCAAAGCTCTGGATGCGCTCGGCGGTGGCATCGTCCAGCAGGCCGGCGGCCCGCCAGCGGGCGAGCTGGTCGTCGATCAATGCGCGCCCTTGGGCGGGCGGACCACCAGGGTGGGGTGGGTCGAGCCCCGAATGACCTTGTCCGCGATGCTCCCGACCACCAGGCGCTCCATCCCCCCCGCGCCATGGCTCGCGATGACGACCAGGTCACAGCCGGTCTGGTCCGCCTGGGCGATGATCGCCTCCACCGCGGGTTGGCCCTCCACGGAGAGGGCCGTCGCCTGAACGCCGAGCCCCCTGAGGCGGGCCACCTGCTTGTCGAGGTAGCCGCGTGCCGCGGCCGCCACCTTCTTCTCCGCATCCGGATCCACCGGGATCACCATCAGCCCGGAGGGATCGGCGATCGGCAGCGGCACCTCGATGGCCATGAGAAGGGTGTAGACCGCCTCGAAGGGCCGGCCCAGCATCAAGGCGCCGTCCAGGGCCTGCTCGGCGAAGGCCGAGCCATCCAGCGTGACCAGGATCTTCTTCAGCACCGACGGCGTGTGACACCCGGGGCCCGACCGCAGGAGCAGGATCGGGAGGTGCAGGCGACGCATGAGCTGGTCCGCGACGCTCCCCAGCCAGAAGCGGCTCACCGGGCCACGGCCATGGGTCGTCATGATGACGAGGTCGGCGCCACTCTGGTCAATGTGGGTCTGGAGAGAATCCGCGACCGGTCCCTCCAGCAGGGCCGCGGTCACCGGCACATTCGCCGTGGCCCGCACCCGTTCCACGATCCCGTTGAGATACACCTGCTCCCGGGCGCGCGACTCCTGGTCCAGTTGCGCCTCGATCTCGGGGACCTCGAGCGCCGTGGCGAGGGCCGGCACCGGATGGTGCACCAGCGCCAGCTGGAGGAGGGCGCCGGAGCGGCGGGCGATTTCCGCGGCCAGCGGCAGCGCCTGCTCCGCGAAGGGCGACCCGTCGAGGGGCACATAGAGGGAACGGAACATGGCCTGCGACATGGCGGCCTCCTGGAGCGAGTGGAGTCTCGGCTCCAAACTGGCGCCGGCCGCATGAGGAGTTGCTGAAGCGGCGGCGAAATCCTTCATGAAGATACTATCACGGGTCAGGCGCGGGAGACTCCGAGCCAGAGGCCCACGCCGCTGGCAAGAAGGAGCGCCAGGAGCGCGAGTCCTGCCCGCCAGCGGAAACCGCCCCGCCCGAGGACGAGCACTACCGACAGCTTGAGAATGGTGTTGGCCACGACGCCGATCGCCATCGCGGTGGCGGCGGTACGGAGGTGCATCGGATCCGACGCCAGCCGGGTCATGGAGAGGGTCAGCGCATCCATGTCGGTGAGGCCGAGGAGCGCACTCGAGGCCAGGACGCCAATCCGGCCGAGGCTCTGCTGCACCCACACCATGGCCATCAGGACCGCCTGGAAGCCGAGCGCCAGCAGGATGGCCGAACCGAGCCGGAGCGGACTCCGGCTGGCGGGCGCAATGGCGCCGTCAGCGGCTCCGCGGGCCCGGAGGAACCCGGCCCCGAGCAGGCCTGCGCCCACCAGCAGGGGCGGCAGGAAGAACGGCAACAGTTCACCCGCCAGCGCCGGCCGTAGGGTGAGGCTCAGCACCAGCAGGCGGGGGAGCAGGAGGGTGCAGGCGCCGAGCACGCCGAGGGCGAGGGGCGCCCCCGCGCGGTCCCGGTCCTGGCTTTGACGCGAGAAGCTGAGCGCCACCGCCGTGGAGGAGATCAGGCCGCCGAGGATCCCGGCGACCGCCGTTCCGTGGGTCTCGCCGATGGCGCGGCGCGCCAGGTACCCGGCGAAGTTGAGGCCGCTGACCAGCAGCACGACCAGCCACAGCTCGCGGGGACGGATGCCGCCCAGTGGTCCGTACGGACCCTCGGGCAGGATGGGGAGCAGGACCAGCGCCAGCACGGCGAACTGAAAGGCCGCCCGCAGTTCGACCTCGCCGAGCCGGTGCACAAAGCCCTGGATGGTGGATTTCTCGCGCAGCGCAAGGACGATGACCGCCCCGGTGGCGGCGGGGAGGCGGAGTTCCCCCAGCCCGGCGACGAAGCCCAACCCGAGCACCGCCAGCGCCGCGGCCTCGGTGGTGCCGTCAATGGCATCTTCGCGCGGGCGCCGCGCGGCCGCGAGGAACGCGGCGATCGCCAGCGCCGCGCCCCCCAGGAGCAGGGCGGCGCCGGCGAGCGGATCGCCCCGCTGGGACAGGTGGCCGGCGAGTCCACCGAGGAGGCCCAGCAACAGGAAGGTCCGGGCGCCCGCGAAGCGGGCGTCCGGACCGGACGCATGCCCTGACCACTCGCGCTCGATTCCGACGGCCAGGCCCACCAGCCCGGCGACGGCGAGGCCGGCGGCCGTCTCGAGTGGGGTGAGAATCGGCGCCTCCCCGGAAGAGTGGACCCGCTAGTGGTTGTGCTTCGGCGCCGCAGTGGCCGCGCTGTCGGGCCGCATCATGGGGCAGTCCATCCCCGGCTTCCCGGCCCCGCCGCCGTGCGCCATTCCGCCCGGCTCCATCTTATGCTGGCCCATCTCCCGGCGCATCCCCGCGTGGTGATCGAGCAGCACCGCCAGCGCCTCCGCCATGGTCGCGAGGCGCCGTTCTCCCCGGGCCGAGCGCAGCGCCTGGGCCAGGCTGTCGAGCCGGCCGGCGACCGTGTCGACCGCCGCGGCCGGCGCGTGATCGCGGTGCTCCGCCTGCGCCGCCAGGGGACCGGCGGGAGTGAGGAGCAGCAGCGCCGCCCCGATCTGCCATGCGCGCATCGTGTGGGTCCTCAGGCTGTGGGGACGGGCCGGCGGACGCCGACCAGGAGATACAGCAGCGCCGGCAGCAGCATCACGTAGACCGCCGGGATATATGGAAAGCGTTGCAGGTGGAGTCCTTCGATGAGGAGGAAGCCCAGGAAGCCGAGGGCCGCCACGGCCCCGCCCACGAGGGGCTTCCAGATGCCGAGCAGCAGCCCCACCACGCCCGACGTCATGAGGCCCAGCTGCCAGCGGATCCCGGTAGACAGCTCCGGCAGCCGCGGGGGGCTGTGCCACCAGAACAGGACGAAGGCGATCGCGATGGCGACGCTGGCCAGGCGGGCGGTCCAGCGGAGGACGGTCGTCAGCATTTGCACCTCACAGGGGAATCGTGAGCACCGAAGAGGGTGCCTCGTGGATCAGCCGCCGGGCCACGCTGCCCGCTTCGACGATACCGGCGGGGCCTCCCCGATGATACCCGATGACCAGGACATCGGCACAGGAAGCCGTGACTTCCCGGACGACCTCCTCGACGACGCCGCCCCGATGGATGGCCACCGGAGGCCACGAGTCGGCCTTGACCGGCGCATCCCAGACGTCGGGGCCGACATCCGAGTGGAGCCGGATCTGGTTGACAGCGGCCAGCAGCCGGGCGCTCCGGCTGGTGAGGAGGCGCGGGGCGTCCTTCTCGTTCTCATAGGCCGGCTCCACACTCACGGCCCGAAGGCGGCCGCCGGTGTCCCGGGTGAAGTCCATGGCCGCGACCAGCACCGCGAGTCCCCGCTCGGTGCCGTCGAGCGCCGCGAGCACCCGGGAGGGGGGCGAGGCGCCCGCCGGGACAAAGAGGCAGGGGACGCCGCTCCGCCGAGCCACCGAGTCCGCCGTATCCCCCACGAGGAGGCGGTGGAGACTCGAGCGCTGCTTGCGACCCAGCACCACCAGGTCCGCGCCATGGGTCTCGGCGTATCGCCCGATCTCGATGCCTGGGATCCCCACCGTGGAGTCGATCGTGACCGAAGGCGCCCCGGGCCACGCCCGCACCGCCGCGCTCGTCGCCTCGCGCAGCCCATCCTCCTGCAACCTGCTGGCGACCCGGCTCGCGGTGGCAGGCGCCACCGTGAGGACCGTGACCCGGGCGCGGCGCGGCCCCGCCAGGTGAACAGCGGAGTGAATCGCCGCCTTACCCGCCTCGGAGTCGTCCGCCGCCGCGATGATGTGGTGCAGGTGCATGCCGGCCCCTCCCGAGGCTCACAGGCAGGGTATTGGTCCCGGCATGAAGCGAGCGTGAAATGGCGCGGAATCTGGTGGGTCGCCGGAACCCCATGGCGGCAGTAGAATTAGCTTCGATGACCGAACCCCTTCCCGCCCCCGCGAAGGACGCCCACGACCTCTCCGACCGACTGGAACTGCTGGTCGCGGCGGTGCCCAGCCTCATTGGAGAGCTGTCGCTGGAGGGGGTCCTGCAGCGGGTCGCCGACCTCGCCCCGGAGCTGATCGGGGCCCGCTACGCGGCGGTGGGGATGCTGGCTCCCGATGGCCGCACCCTGGCCACCTTCACGACCCACGGGATCAGCGCCGAGGAGCGGGCGCGGATCGGCGCCCTCCCGCGTGGCCACGGCATCCTCGGCCTAGTGATCCACAAGGGACAGAGCATCCGCATGCCGGACATCAGCCAGCATCCGGAACGCTACGGCTTCCCGCCCAACCACCCGCCGATGCACTCCTTCCTTGGCGTCCCCATCATCAGCAAGCGGGGCGTCGTCGGCGACCTCTACCTCACCGAGAAGATCGGCGCCGACGAGTTCACCGAAGAGGACGAGCACCTGGCGA
>JAEUJI010000062.1 GCA_016794805.1 Gemmatimonadota bacterium | reverse complement strand
CATCGAAGGCGCGGATCATGCCCTCCGGGTGCCCGGCCTCAGGGGCCTCTTCCGCGGCGCCGGCCTGCGCAACCGCCCAGTGCACCTGAAGCTGATGGCGAACTGGGCCGCGAGGCAGGTCGCGGCGCCCTGAGTCAGCGTTTCACACCTGCGCTACCGTGTCCGGAAGCCGCACTCCTCCCGCACCCCCTCGATCGCCGAACAGGGCATCCGCTGATGCTCAACTACGTGGTGGACTAGCCAGGACTGCCTCCGGCGGGCGAGGAGGTGGTTGTCAGGGGGCGGTACGGGCCGCATACTGATGTTGCCTGACCTGTCACACCATTCACAAGGCGACAGCGATGCCCAAAGCCAACGAGCTCACCGGGAAGCAGCGCGACGGCTTGCTCAAGACCCTGCAGGCCCGCTTCGAGGCGCACATGCACCGCCATGCGGGCCTCGAATGGCGCGCGGTGCAGGCGCGACTGGAGTCGAACAGTGCCAGGCTCTGGTCGCTCCATGCCATGGAGGAGTCCGGTGGCGAACCGGAGGTGGTAGGAATCGACAAGAAGACTGGCGAATGCCTCTTTGTGGATTGCTCGGCCCAGAGCCCCAAGGGGCGCCGCAGCGTCTGTTACGACCGCCAGGCGCTCGACGCCCGCAAGGAGCACAAGCCGAAGAGCAGCGCCGTGGAGATGGCCACGGCCATGGGAGCCACCCTCCTGACTGTGGAGGAGTATCGGGGGCTGCAGGAGCTGGGTGAGTTCGATACGACCACCTCCAGCTGGGTGCAGACGCCTGCCCCCATCCGAAAGCTCGGTGGTGCGCTGTTTGGCGATCGCCGCTACGGCACGGTCTTCGTGTACCACAATGGGGCCGAGTCGTACTACGCCGCTCGCGGGTTCCGCTGTTCGCTGAGGGTGTAGCGGGACCTGAATAGCGCTGTCATTACTGGGCCGAGCCAAGTGCGGCGGCCTTGCGCGCACCGCCCCCGCACTGCATGCTCGGAGCGTCGCTAACAGGGGTGGCGGATGCTGCTTCGGCGCTGGCTGGTTCCGGGTGTCGTGCTCGTGTCGGCGTGCGGAGGGCGCACCCAGGATGGGGACGGCCCCCTCACGGCGGATCGCTACGATACGCTGCAGCTGCAGCCCCTGGCACTCGACTCCGCGGCGCGTCGCGGCGACACGATCGCGCTGACGCTCGGCGGGGAGTCGCTCCGGATCGTGCTGCAGCCCAGGCCCCTCGTGGCTCCGGGGTGCACCGTCATCGAGCTGGGGGAGCAGCCGGTCACCACCCCATGCCCCACCGACCTCGGCACTTACAGTGGGGGCATCGCCAGCCGGGGTGACTGGAGTCAGGCCCGCCTCACCTTCACGCCGGACGGCGTGATCGGCAGCATCCGCACTGGGGACGACACCTGGATCCTCGAGCCACGCCCCGACACGACGGCGGTGCCGGCGGGCACCATCCGGCACATTGCCTATCGTACCCGCGATGTACGCGGTCGCATTGTCTTCGAGGGGGACAGCGGGACTGGCGCGCGCGACGACACACCCGACCACAAGGGCTGGGGCCCCGCAAAGGAAATGCGGGACGATGACGACAACCGCTGCGATCCGCATGAGCGGCCCTGTCCCAAGCCGACCGGGGGCGGCGGTACCCCGCCACCACCCCAGCCGCCGCGGATGCTGGGCATCGCGATGGCCGCGGACAGCGAGTACATCGCCCAGGCTCGGCTCGGCACCGCCTTCGTGCAACGCCAGGCCGCCGTGCTCAACATGGTGGATGGGATGTACCATCGCGAGGGGATCGCCAACTTCCAGGTCGCCGTCGTCATCGGCGATCGCCTCAACCTGCGCTTCACGTCATCGAAGGCGAGCGACCTGCTCGATGCGCTCCTGCCGGCGTACGCGGCGTCGAATCTCGACCTGACCATCCCGGCCAATCGGGTGGCGCGCGGGGTGTCAACCGCCTTCCTGACCAGCGGCAAGCCGCCGGACGGGGCCATCCTGGGCACGGCCTTCCAGCCCGGCATCAGCGGGATGGCATTCCAGGACTTCACCTTCGGCGTTGGGGGGGATGCCGCGGCGGCGATCGCGCTCAAGAACTGGATGGTCATGGCGCATGAACTGGGGCACAACTACAACGGCGAGCATGACGATGCGGACCGGTTCTGCCGCTTCTGGTTCATCTTCTGCTGGAACCCCGCGCATACGATCATGTGGCCGAGCTACAGCTTCCGGACCTCCCCGGAGTTCTCGCGTGGGTATTGGGACCTGAGCCACAACAACCGGCAGCGGCTGCGGTCGCATATCCCCACACGCACCCCGTGAAGGGCGAGGTGGGAGCGCCGGCGCCCTGCGCGAGGGTGCCCGCCTGAGCGTCCGGCCCCGGCCATTCACTGCCGGCCCGTGCCCTGGCCGTACTTTCAATAGCCTGTTGGACGACGTTGTCTCCCGGGGGACGCCGCTGCCGGAGGGGGACGCACTGGGGGCGAGCGAGGAGGATCGGGTGGCGATCCACTACGTGCCGTCGCCGGTGGATCCGGGAGTGAGCGTGTGGCGGGTGGGGTTTGAGCAGGGCGCACCGTTCGCGGGAGTGGCGGGGCGTGTCCCAGGCCTGAGCCTCACCGCCAATCGCAAGAAACGTCAATGACGGCTTGCGGGGGTGGGCGGATCACGCGACCCTATGCGCGCGGTCTACGCAACGCCTGTCGCCCCCCCCACTTGCGGAGCCACCTCTCATGCCACATCCCCCCATTCGATGGGGCCTTGCCGCCGTCGCCACGATCTTCGCCGAGGTCACGATGATCGCGCTGTCCATCGCCTGCGTGGCGGTGTACAGCTACACGATTCATACCGGCGAGACACAGGAATTCTATAACGCGTTCGCCCAGGCCTCGGCCCCATGGGTCTCGCTCCTCACCGGCGGCCCAGTCTTCTTCCTGATCGGGCGCTGGATCCGCCGGCGCGCACCGTCAGCCGCACTCGGCACCGCGATGGCCATGTTCGGGCTCTACCTCGCGATCGAGATCATCGTCTTCCTGCTCTGGCCGGGCGACACGAGCGGAGCCCTGCCATTCATGATCGGCGGGGCCATCATCAAGCTGGCCGGTGCGTGGCTCGGCGCCGGCGGGAGCGCGCCGCGCGCCGTGGCCAGCCGCGCGATATGACGGATTGGGAGACGCTGACACCGCTCCTGGTCTATATCCAGGCGAACCTCGACCAGGACCTCGGGCTCGCCGCCCTGGGCAGCAGGGCCGACCTCTCTCCCGCTCATCTGCAGCGGGTGTTCAAGGCCGCGATAGGCGAGACGCCCAAGGGCTACGTCACCCGATTGCGGGTCGAGCGCGCCGCGTTCTGCCTCCTTGCCCACGAGACCGCGGTGGCGGAGATCGGGGCGCAGTGCGGCTTTCAGCGGCCGGAGACCTTCATCCGCGCGTTCCGTCGCCGGTTCGGCAAGTCGCCGGGCGCGTACCGGTTATCGGGCCGCGCGGGCGCCGCCGTGCGGGCCAGGGAGCGGCGCGAAGCGCTGACGGACCTGCCGTTCGAGCTCTCGCAGACGCGCCTCATCGCGCTTCGCCCGACGCACCTTGCCTTCCGCCGCCACGTCGGGCCCTACGAGGCTGTGCCCGAGTCGCTCTTCGACGAGCTGGAGCGATGGGCCGTGCGCCGGCGCCTCAGGGGACCGCGCATCTGGATCGGCATCGGGCACGACGCCCCGGGCACTACCCAGGCCGCGCAGCTCCGGTTCGATGCGGCGCTCGTGGTGCCCGGCCCGTTCGAGCCGAGCGGGGTAATCGGGTACCAGCTCCTCGCCGGCGGTCCGCATGCGGTGACGACCCACGTCGGTCCCTATGAAACGCTTGGCGCCGCCTATGCGATGATCGCCCCGCGACTCGGGGCGTTCACGGAGTACGAACCCGTGTGGCTTCCTGCCCTCGAGGTCTACCACGCCGCCAGGATCAGCGTACGCTTCGCGCTGAATCACACGGACATCTGCCTGCCGTTGCGCCGGAATAGTGTCGCCCTGGGCGGCCCGCCGCCGATGGCAGGGTAGCGGGGTTGTCAGACTGGTTGAGCTGCCGCATTATCACTCATGCGACCCCTCCATCAGTGCCTGCTGCTCGCGCTCCTGTGCATCGCCCGGCCGCTGCACGCGCAGGTCGAGCTCGTGCCCTACGCGGGCTTCTACGCCCCCACCAGTGATTTCAAGCTTCGCCCCCTGCCTCCCAATACCGGCTTCGGGCTCGCCACTGGCAAACAGGAAACGGGCATTCTCCTGGGTGGGCAGGCTCGGGTCTGGGTCACGCGCCGGTTCGGCTTCCAGGTCGGTGCGGCCCATGCTGCCAGCGACCTGAAGGTCAGCCCACAATTCACCACCGCTCCCGATTCCTCCGTCGAAGCCAGCCTGACCATCCTCACCTTCGGCGGGCTGATGCGGTTTCCCGTCTCCACGCTGCCCAACCCCATCTGGGCGGAGCTCGGCGCCGCCGTTGTCAGCCGCCAGGGCGACGTCTTTGACGCCTACGACAATCCCAGGGCAGTCGGAGGAATGATCGGACTCGGCACCGGCCTGGGGCTCACCGATCGCCTCCGCGCCGACATCAGCTTTCGCGGGATCTTCTACAAGCTCGGATTGCAGGACTCCCTTGGAAGCCTGCCCAGCCGGACTCACGTTGACCTGATGGCGCATGTCGGGCTGAGCCTCCAGCTTGGCGGGGATCGCTAGGAGTGCACTCAGGCCAGCGCTCGAAGCGAAGGCCCCCAACCGCAGGGTAGTTGTCCGCGGGCCCCACCCGCTGCATACTGAGCCCGTGCG
>JAEUJI010000056.1 GCA_016794805.1 Gemmatimonadota bacterium | reverse complement strand
TGGACGAGGCGGTGCTGGTGGCGGAGCAGGTCGGGTATCCCTGCCTGGTGCGGCCCTCCTACGTCCTGGGTGGTCGCGGGATGGAGATCGTCTATGACGAGACTTCCCTGCGCGACTATTTCGGCCGCGCGGTGCGGGTGGCGCACGGCCACCCCGTGCTGATCGACCGGTTCCTGGAGGACGCCTTCGAGGCGGACGTGGATGCCCTGGCCGACGGCAGCCGCTGCGTGATCGGCGGCGTGATGCAGCACATCGAGGACGCCGGCATCCACTCGGGCGACTCCGCCTGCGTGCTGCCGCCGTACCTGATCTCCGAGGCGCAGGTGGAGCAGATGCGGAAATACACCCGGGCGTTCGCCGACCGGCTGGGCGTGGTGGGGCTGCTCAACGTGCAGTACGCCATCAAGGACGGCGTGGTCTACGTCCTCGAGGTGAACCCGCGCGCCTCGCGCACGGTGCCCTTCGTCTCCAAGACCACCGGGGTCGCGTTCGCCAGCCTCGCCGCGGCCGTCATGGTGGGGAAGACGCTGGACCAGCTGGGCCTGCAGGACAGCCTGGACCAGCCGTACGTGGCGGTGAAGGAGGCGGTCTTCCCCTTCAACAAGCTGCACGGGGTGGACCTCATCCTCGGGCCCGAGATGCGCTCCACCGGCGAGGTCATGGGGATCGCCGAGTCGTTCGGCATGGCCTACGCCAAGGCGCAGCACGCCGCCGACGGGGCGCTCCCGCTCGAGGGCGGGGTGTTCGTCACGGTGAACGACCATGACAAGGTGACGGTGGTGCCGATCGCCCGGCGGCTCCACGAGCTTGGGTTCCGGATCTACGCCACCGAGGGCACCGCCCGCCACCTGCGGGTCCGGGGGATTCCGGCGGAGCGGGTGCTCAAGGTGTACGAGGGCCGGCCCAACGCCATCGACCTGCTGTTGTCGGGGGAGATCCGGCTGCTCATCAACACGCCGCTCGGCAAGCTCACCCAGCAGGACGACTACACCATCCGGGCGGCGGCGCTGGCGCACCGCGTCCCCTACACCACGACCATGTCCGCCGCCTCCGCGGCCTGCGACGCGATCATCGCCCTCAAGAGTCGGGAGCGCACGGTGTGCTCCCTGCAGGAGTGGCACGAGATCGCCCGGCAGTCCCGCGCCACCGCATGAGGTCGGCGCGCGACGCCGGCTTCGTGGCCGGCCTCCGCGCGCGGATCGCGGGGGAACTGCGCGAGCGGGAATCGCTGGCGCGCTACTCCACCTACCGCATCGGGGGCCCGGCGACGGTCCTCCTTCCCAGGTCGCCGGAGGATGTGGGCGCCGCCCTCCGCTTCGCCGCGGACGGCGGCGTCCCCTGGTTCGCGCTCGGGCTCGGTTCCAACCTCCTCCTGCCCGATGAGGGGATGGATGCCCTCGTCATCCGGATCGGCAAGGGGCTCGACCGGCTGGAGGCGCTCGGCGGCGGCGGCTGGCGGGTCGGGGCGGGATTGCCGCAGCCCCTCGCCGCGCGCAAGACGGCGGAACAGGGGTTCGCGGGGCTGCATCGCTTCGTCGGCGTGCCCGGCACGGTGGGCGGTGGCGTGTACATGAATGCCGGCTGTCACGGCGGCGACTGGGCGGGCGTAGTGCGCTCGGTGGTGGTGGTGGATCCCGCGGGGGCGGACCGGGTCCTCCCCCGGGACGCGATTCCCTTCGGGTACCGCCACAGCGGCCTCGGTGGCGTCGTGGTGCTCGAGACCACCGTGGCCCTGGAGCCGACCGACCGGGCCGCGATCGAAGCGGAAGTGGCGGAGCTGTTCCGCTGGCGGCAGGAGGGGACGCCCTTCAACCAGCCCTGCTGCGGCAGCGTGTTCAAGAATCCGGGGGGGCCCAGCTGGAAGCGGCCGGACGCCCCGCGGACCGCCGGCCAGCTCATCGAGGCGGCCGGGCTCAAGGGCACCCGGGTGGGCGGCGCCGAGGTCTCCCCGATGCATGCCAACTACTTCGTGAACGCGGGCGGGGCGACGGCGGCGGAGGTGCGCGGCCTGATCGCGCTGGCGCGGCGGGCGGTGCGGGAACGCTTCGGGGTGGGGCTCGAGACGGAGGTGAAGCTGGTGCGGCCCGACGGGAGCTTCGAGCCGGCGGAGGACCCGGCCGGCGAGTGAGGCGTTACGGCGCGGGCGCCAGCGCCAGTCGATAGCCGGTCTTCCGCACGGTGAGCAGGTGGCGAGGATGGCTGGGGTCGGGCTCGAGTTTCCGGCGCAGCTCCACCACGTGCACGTCCACCGTCCGCGAGACCACATCCGGTTCGTAGCTCCACACTTCGTGCAGCAGCTCGGTCCGGGTGGCGACCCGCCCCTCCCGGCGGAGCAGGGCCAGCAGCAGGTCATATTCCCGCGGCCGCAGCGCCACCGGGGCGCCGGCCCGCCGGACCTCGTGGGTGCCCGTGTCCACCTCGATGTCGCCGAACTTCCATAGTGCCGGGGCGGGCGCCCGCCGTTCCCCGACGCGCCGGAGCATCGCGGCGACCCGTGCCAGCAGTTCCGGCAGCGAGAACGGCTTCACCACGTAGTCGTCGGCGCCGAGGCGGAAGCCGCGCAGCCGGTCGGTCTCATCGCCGCGGGCGGAGAGAATCAGCACCGGGACGGTGTTGCCCTCCTCCCGGAGGGTCCGGAGCAGCTGCATGCCATCCATCAGCGGCAACATCAGGTCCAGCACCACCAGGGCCGGGCGCCACTCGCGGCACAGCTCGAGCCCTGCCACTCCGGTGGCCGCGACCCGGACGTCGTAGCCCTCCAGCCGGAGGTTGAGCAGCAGCCCTTCGGCGATCCCGGGATCATCCTCCACCACCAGCACCCGGGTCATGCCGCCGCTCCCGAGCCCGGGTCCGGGAGCGGCAGTGAGACGACGAAGCGCGCGCCCCCCGCCTGCCCCCGTTCCACCCGCACCGAGCCACCATGGAGGTCCACCAGCCGGCGGACCACCGCGAGGCCCAGCCCGCTGCCGCCGGTGGCGCCCCCGCGCTCGAACGGCTGCCACAGGCGCGCAATCTCCGCCTCCGCGAGCCCCGGCCCTTCATCCTCCACGGTGAGGACCAGCGCCGGCCCGGCGATCGCCGCGGTCACGGTGATGGTCTTGCCTCCAGGCGCGTGCCGGATGGCGTTGTCCACCAGGTTGATCAGGATCCGGCGTACCGCCTCCGCGTCCACCGGCGCGGTGCCGGTGTCGCCGGTCAGGACCAGCGGGGTGATGCCACGCTGCCGGAGCAGCGGCCCGAAGCCGGCCATGACCTCCTCCACCAGGCGATCGACCGGCTCCGGGCGGAAGAGGAGCCGCTCCGATGGCCGGCCGACGCGGGAGACCGCGAGCACGTTTTCCAGCATCCCCACCAGCCGCCGGGTCTCCCGCACGATCGCCTCCACCGCGCCGCGCCGGGACTCGGGGCTCCGGGCCCGCTCCAGCAGGAGCGTCTCGGCGAAGAGCTGGATCTGGGTGAGCGGGGTCCGCAGCTCGTGGGTCATGCTGCTGGCGAATTCGGACCGGAGCCGGCCGAGCTCCAGGGCCCGCCATGCCACGATGCCGGTGCCCGCGATCAGGCCGCTCAGGAGCAGGAAGCCGGCGAGGATCCACGCCCCCGGCTGCGCCGGCAGTCCACCCTCGATCAGGAGCCCGGCCGCCGCGGGGGGGAGCGACAATTCCACGGTCGCCGCGAGGCTGCCGCTCATGGCCGCGCTGGCGGTGAACGGGCCCTGGGGCGGGGGAGAGGTGCGGTACAGCTCGTCGCCGTCAGGGCTCAGGAACCGCACGCCCACCGGGACCGACCCATCGCGGCCATCGGGGGTCACGCCGGACAGCCGGTGACCCCGGACCACCTCGGCGAAGATCCGTTCGCGGAGCATCGGGAGCGGCACCTCGAAGCCGTGTAGCAGGCCGCGGGCATTGAGGGGGGCCACGACCAGGAAGGTGGCGGAATCGCCGGCGCCGATCACCCGGTAGGTGAACCGCTGGGCGAGGGCGCCGTCTCCCGACGCCCCGGCGAACACTACCCGGCTCCCCGTGGCGGTGTCGGCGCGGTCAGAGAGCCGCCGCTGCCGTTCGGCTCGGCCGGCACTGTCGAGCGCGGCCCCGCTGACCTGCCAGCGCCAGGTCACCGGGTCCACCGTGAAGAACCGGGCCGGCTCGAGTGGGACGAGGCCGGGGCCGATCGCCTCCCGCGCAGCCCGAGCGACCAGCTCCGCCGCGGGCGGCAGGGGGCCCGCCAGGGCCGCGGCGTGACTCTCCTTGAGCAGGGTCCGGATGGCGAACCAGGCCTGGACCTGGGCGCTGTTCGCCACGCCGTCGGCCAGCAGTGCGACCTGTCGCCGGACCGCGGCCTCCGCGGCCAGCCGGTGGCGCCCCACCGTGCGCCACGCGGTCCAGGCCGCGACCGCGCTCAGGGCCACCGCGAGGGCGACGATGAGCGCCAGGGTGAAGGCCACTCTCCGCCCCGGATCCTTGGCGCCGTTTCGGGAGGACATGGCCGGGAAGATACCGGCGGCGCCGCCCGAAGGGAGCGGCTTACACGATCCGAACCGGAGGCGGACGGTTCCGGTACCCGGGCGCCGCCGCGTTGCCCTATCCTCCGTGCCGGCCCGGCCGCGGCCCTTCCCTGGCTCGGAGAGTTCCCGTGCGTCTTGTCCTCATTGCCCTGTCCACGCTCTTCGCGACGTCGGCCGCGGCGCAGGTCGCCGATTCGGCGCAGGCGGCGCGGGGTCACGTCCGCGCCGCCGCAGCTTCCCTCCGGGACGGCGACTCCGCGGCGGCGGTGAGTCACCTCGAGCGCGCCGTGGCGGCCTGGCCCGAGCAGGGGGCCTACCGGCTGCGGCTCGCCAACCTGGCGGCGCGCACCGGTCGGGGGCCGCTGGCGCTCACCGCGCTCGACACCCTGGTGCGGCAGGGCTCCGGGTGGAGCGACCTGGACGCCGTGGCCACGCTCCTCGTGGCGGATCCTGGCTACCAGACGCTGGCGGGGCGGATGCGCCAGGCCACCGGGCCGATGCGCCGGAGCGCCGTCCTGGCCGCCCTGCCCGACACGATGCTGCACCCCGAGGGGGTGGCGTGGGACGGCGCGCGCGAGCGGTGGCTGGTCTCGAGCATCCGGCAGCGCCGGGTGGTCGCCGTCGAGCGGGGGGGGGCGGTGCGGCCGTTCCTTGCCCCGGGGCAGGATGGCCTGGACGCCGTCTTCGGCATGGCGGTGGATTCGAGTCGCGGGCTCCTCTGGGTGGCGTCGAGCGCGGTGCCCCAGCAGGAGGGCTATGCGGCGGCGGACAGCGGCCGGGCGGGGCTGTTCGCCTTCGACCTCGGGACCGGGGAGCTGCGGGGGCGGGTCGGCCTGCCGCCGGTCGCAGGGGGCCACCTCCTGGGCGACCTGACGATTGCGCCCGACGGCTCGGTCTTCGCCTCGGACAGCCGCTATCCCGCGGTGTACCGGGCCCGCGGCCTGAGCGGGATCGCGGAGGTGGTGGTGGAGCGGGATCCGCTGTTCCGAAGCCTCCAGGGTCTGGCGCTCTCGGGGGACGGCCAGTGGCTCTACCTGGCCGATTGGTCTCACGGCCTGCTGCGCGTGGACCTCAGCACCCGCCGGGTCATGTCCGTGCCGCTCACCGTGGCCGGCACCACCCTCGGCCTCGACGGGCTGCTCCGGCTGGATGCCCGGCGGCTGATCGGCATCCAGAACGGGATCGCGCCGCCGCGGGTGGTGCTCTTGACCCTCGACCGGACCGGGGAGCGCATCATCGGTGTGGAGCCGCTCGACCGGCACCTGCCGCTCGCGATGGAGCCGACCCTTGGCGTACTGGCGGCGGGCTCACTGGTATACGTCGCGAACAGCCCCTGGGCCAGCTACGACGACGACGGGCGGCCGCTGGCGGGGGCCGCCTGGCCCCGGCCGACGCTGCTGCGCCTCCCGCTGTCCACCCAGTAGCCTCCGGGGGCCGGGCGTCTATCTTTCGCGCGAACCCAACCAGGCCTCCAGCGCGATGGCAGACTACTTCGTCCACGAGTCGAGCTACGTGGATGCCGGCGCCGTCATCGGCGCCGGCACCAAGATCTGGCATTTCAGCCACGTCATGCCCGGCGCCGTGATCGGCGAGGGCTGCAACCTGGGGCAGAACGTGGTGGTGATGCCCGGCACCCGGCTGGGCAACAACGTCAAGGTCCAGAACAACGTCTCGATCTACCAGGGGGTCACCCTCGAGGACGACGTCTTCTGTGGCCCGAGCTGCGTGTTCACCAACGTCACCAATCCGCGCAGCCATGTCTCCCGCAAGCACGAGTACCGCCTGACCCTGGTGGGGAAGGGCAGTTCGATCGGCGCCAACGCCACCATCGTCTGCGGCGTGACCCTTGGTCCTTACGCCTTTGTCGGGGCCGGGGCCGTGGTCACCAGCGACGTCCCCGCCTTCGCCCTGATGGTCGGCGTCCCCGCCCGGCGGGTCGGGTGGATGTGCCAGTGCGGGGAGCGGTTGCATCTGCGCGACAAGTCCGCGGCCTGTGGCGCCTGCGGCGCGACCTATCGTGAAGACCAGGGCGCACTTAGCATGATTGACCCTCCCCGGGTCGGTGGCTAGCTTCCGGGGCCTTTTCTGGCCCTGATATTGCTGCCTCGGGCGGTCCGTTGGCCGACGATCCCGCGTCGGCATCCGGCGCCGCCACCGATCCCGGAGTACCCGTGAACGTCCCGCTGCTCGATCTCGTCGCCCAGTACCAGGCGATCAAGGGCGACGTGTTGCCGCTCCTCATGGGGGTGGTCGAGCGCCAGCAGTTCATCCTGGGCGAGGAAGTCGGCCGGCTGGAGCGGGAGATCGCCGCGCTTTCCCACGCGAAGCACGCCATCGCCTGTGCCAGCGGCACTGACGCGCTGCTGCTGGCGCTCCGGACCCTGGACCTCGCGCCGGGCGATCAGGTGATCTGCCCGGCGTTCACCTTCTTCGCGACGGCCGGCACCATCCACAACGCCGGGGGCACCCCGGTCTTCGTGGACATCGAGCCGGGGAGCTTCAACCTCTCCCCCGCCGCGGTGGAGGCCGCCATCACGCCGCGCACCCGCGCCATCATCGTGGTCCACCTGTTCGGCCAGATGGCGGACATGGACGCGCTGCTGGCCCTCGCCGCCCGGCACCGGCTCACGCTCATCGAGGACGCGGCGCAGGCCATCGGGGCCCGGCGCCAGGTGGGCGGCGCCTGGCGGATGGCCGGCGAACTGGGCGCCATCGGCGCGTTCTCGTTCTTCCCCAGCAAGAACCTCGGCTGCTGGGGCGACGGCGGCATGATGGTCGCCCAGGATGACGCCGTGGCCGCCCGGCTGCGGCGGCTCCGGACTCACGGCGGCGCCAAGCAGTACCATCACGACGAGGTCGGTTACAACAGCCGGCTCGACACGCTGCAGGCGGCGGTGCTGCTCGGGAAGCTGCCGCACCTCGCGGGGTGGAGCGCCGCGCGCCGAGCCCGCGCGGCGCGGTACACCGAGGCCTTCGCCGGCCTCGCGGCCATCTGCCCGCCGCGGACCGACCCGGCCAACGAGCACATCTTCCACCAGTACACGGTGCGCGCCGAACGGCGGGACCAGCTGGTGGAGCACCTCAAGGCGCAGGGCATTGGCTGCGCCGTGTACTACCCCCTGGCGCTGCACCTGCAGCCCTGTTTCGCGCATCTCGGCTTCGGGCGGGGCAGTCTGCCCGTCACCGAGGCGGCCATGGGGTCGGTCGTGTCGCTGCCCATATACCCGGAACTGAGCGACGCGCAGCAGGATGCGGTGGTCGCGGCGGTCACCGGTTTCTATCGCTGAGGCTGGAGCGGACTCTTCTCGCGGGCGGAGGTTGACAGGATGAAAGTCGCGGTTGTCGGCAGCGGGTACGTTGGACTGGTCACCGGGGCCTGCCTGGCGGAGACGGGCAACGAGGTCATCTGCGCGGACATCGACCTGCGCAAGATCGAGCGCCTCAGGCAGAACGACATCCCGATCTACGAGCCGGGGCTCGAGGACCTCGTCCGCCGGAACCAGGCGGAAGGCCGCCTCAGCTTCACCACCGACGTGGGCCACGCCGTGGAGCAGGCCCGGGTGGTGTTCATCGCGGTGGGGACCCCCCCCGGCGAGGACGGCTCCGCCGACCTGCAGCACGTGCTCGCGGTGGCGCGGACCATCGGCAAGCACCTGACCGGCCCCAAGGTGGTGGTGACCAAGTCCACCGTGCCGGTGGGCACGGCCGAGAAGGTGCGCGCCGCGGTCCAGGGGGAGACGAAGGGGGTGTTCTACGTCTGCTCCAACCCGGAGTTCCTCAAGGAAGGCGCCGCGATCGACGACTTCATGAAGCCCGACCGGATCGTGGTCGGGGTGGACCGCGACGAGGCGCGGGACATCATGGCGGAGCTGTACGAGCCCTTCGTGCGCACCGGCAACCCGATCCTGTTCATGGACATCCCCTCGGCGGAAGTCACCAAGTACGCGGCCAACGCGATGCTCGCCACCCGGATCTCCTTCATGAACCAGGTGGCGATGTTCTGCGAGCTGGTCGGGGCCGACGTCAACAGCGTGCGCAAGGGGATCGGGACCGACAAGCGAATCGGGTCGGCGTTCCTCTTTCCCGGCCCCGGCTACGGCGGGAGCTGCTTCCCCAAGGACGTGAAGGCGCTCATCAAGACCGGGAGCGAGGTCGGCCTGGTCTTCGACGTGCTCGAGGCGGTGGAGCGGGTGAACGAGCGGCAGAAGCTGGTGGTGCTGGAGAAGCTTCGCGCCGGCTTCGGCGGGCAGCTCAAGGGCCGGACCGTGGCGGTGTGGGGGCTCGCCTTCAAGGCGGAGACCGACGATATGCGGGAGAGCCCGTCCATTCCGCTCATCGAGGGGCTGCTCGCCGCCGGGGCCCGGGTCCAGGCCCACGATCCCAAGGCCATGGAAACCGCCCGCGCCGTCTTCGGCGACCGGGTGATGTACGCCGCCGATCCCTACAGCGCCGTGCACGGCGCCGACGCCCTCGCCATCGTGACCGAGTGGCTGGTATACCGCAACCCTGACTTCGACCGGGTGAAGTCGCTGCTCCGCCAGGCGCTGGTGGTGGACGGCCGCAACCTGTACGATCCCGCCCGCATGCGCGCGCTGGGCTTCACCTACCACGGCATCGGCCGGAAGGTCTCATGAGAGTCCTCATCACCGGCGCCGCCGGGTTCCTCGGGTCGCACCTCACCGACCGCTTCCTCGCGGAGGGGCACGACGTCGTCGGGATGGACAACCTGATCACCGGCGCCCGGGAGAATGTCGCGCACCTCGACGGGAACCGCCGGTTCCAGTTCGTGCTGCACGACGTGAGCCGGTTCATCCAGGTGGACGGGCCGCTGGACGGGGTGCTGCACTTCGCCTCCCCGGCCAGCCCCATCGACTACCTCGAGCTGCCGATCCAGACCCTCAAGGTGGGCTCGCTCGGCACCCACAACGCCCTCGGCCTCGCCAAGGCCAAGGGGGCCCGGTTCTTCCTGGCCTCCACCTCCGAGGTGTACGGCGACCCGCAGGTGCACCCCCAGCCGGAGAGCTACTGGGGCCACGTGAACCCGGTGGGCCCCCGGGGCGTGTACGATGAGGCCAAGCGGTTCGCCGAAGCCATGACCATGGCGTACCACCGCTATCACGGGATCGATACCCGGATCATCCGCATCTTCAATACCTACGGCCCCCGCATGCGGGCCCGGGACGGGCGGGTGGTCTCCAACTTCGTGGTGCAGGCGCTCAAGGGAGAGCCGCTCACGATCTACGGGGAGGGCCAGCAGACCCGCTCCTTCTGCTACGTCTCCGACGAGGTGGACGGCATCTATCGCCTGTTCATGAGCGACCACACCGAGCCCACCAACATCGGCAACCCCAACGAGTTCACCGTCCGGCAGCTGGCGGAGAAGGTGCTCGCGCTCACCGGCTCCTCCTCGAAGATCGAGCAGCGGCCGCTGCCGACCGACGACCCCAAGGTGCGCCGCCCCGACATCACCAAGGCCCGCACCCTCCTCGGCTGGGAGCCGAAGGTGGAGCTGGAGGAGGGTCTGCGGCATACCATCGCCTACTTCCGGAGCCAGCTCGGCAAATGACGCGCGTCCTGCTGACGGGCGCGGCGGGGTTCATCGGCTCCCACCTGGCGGAAGCGCTGCTGGCCCGTGGTGATGAGGTCATCGGGGTTGACAACTTCGATCCCTTCTATGCCCGCGCGGTGAAGGAGCGGAACCTCCTCGCCGCCCGGGCCCGGCCCGGGTTCCACTTCCACGAGTTCGACCTGCAGGATACCGCCGCCGTGGCGCGGTTGCTCACCGCCGACACGGTGCTGGTGCACCTCGCGGCCAAGGCGGGGGTGCGCCCCTCGCTGGAGGATCCGGCGGGCTACGTGCGCGCCAACATCCTGGCCACCCAGTCGCTGGTGGACGCGGCGCGGCAGGTCGGGGTCCAGCGCGTGGTCTTCGGCTCGTCCTCCTCGGTCTACGGCGACGACACCCCGGCCCCCTTCCGCGAGGACGCGCCCGCGATCCACCCCATCTCCCCCTACGCCGCGACCAAGCGGGCGGGGGAGCTGTTGCTCGAGGCCCTCGCCCCGCATCTTGGCCTGCAGGTGGCCGCGCTCCGCTTCTTCACCGTGTACGGGCCCCGCCAGCGCCCCGACCTCGCCATCCACAAGTTCACCGGGCGCCTGGCCCGGGGGGAGGCGATCACGATGTTCGGGGAGGGCACCGAGGCGCGCGATTACACCTATATTGATGACATCGTGGCCGGGGTCCTCTCCGCCGTGGACTGGACCCGGACCGCGCCGGCGGGCGTCGAAGCCTTCAACCTGGGTGGCAACGAGGCGGTGGAGCTGCGCCGGATGATCGGCACCATCGCCGAGGCCATGGGAGTCACGCCGCGGATCGAGCGGGCGCCGCGCCAGCCCGGCGACGTCCTCCTCACCTCGGCCGACCTCACCAAGTCGGGCCGGGTGCTGGGCTACCGGCCCGCCACCCCGTTCCCTGAAGGCATCCGACGTTTCGTCGCCTGGTTCCGGGAGACCCATGCGCGTCAGTGACGAACCGCTGATCAATCAGGCCCGGGAGCGCTTCGCGCTGCAGGACTACTACGGCGCGATCCACCTGCTCCAGGAACTCATCGACGCCGGCCGCACCTTCGCGGACTGCCACCACCTGCTGGGGCTCAGCTACGCCATGCTGGGGCAGCCCCAGCGGGCGCTGGAGCACTTCGGCAAGGCGCTGGAGCAGAACCCGCGCTACATCGAGGCGTACATCCACCGCGGCATCCTGCTCAACGACCTGGGCCGGACGGTCGAGGCGGAGGAAGCCTTCCGCACCGCCGCGGCGCACAATGAGAAGCTGCCCTCCGGCTTCCCCGCTCATGTCGCGGCCAACCTCGCCAATCACCACGCCCTGCTGGCCGCCGCGTACGCCGAATCGGGGGCACTGCCCCAGGCCATTGAGCAGTATCGCGCCGCGGTGGCGCTGGGGCCCAACTTCGCCGATATCCGCTACAAGCTGGCCCGCGCCCTCCTCGAGGCGGGCGACGCCCTTTCCGCCCGGGAGGAGCTGGAGCGGGTGGTCGCGGACCGGCCCAACTTCGTGGACGCCCTCGCCTCCCTCGGGCTGGCCCGCTACCTCTCCGGCGACATCGCCGGGGCGCAGCAGGTCTGGCACGACTGCCTCCTCGCCCGGCCCAAGAACGCCCGGGTCGAGGCCTACCTCGCCATGCTGGAACGGGCCGCCGAGTGAATCGCTGGGCCGTCTCGTTCGTCTTCCTGCTGGGCTGCACCGGATCCGCCGCCGATCATGAGCGCCTGGGCGACGGCGCCTACGCCCTGGGGGAGTACGGGACCGCGCTTGAGGAATACCGCGCCGCCGCCCGGCGGGGTGACAACGCCCGGGTCTGGGCCAAGCTGGGCGCGGCGGCCTACAAGTCGGGCGACTCCCGGGAAGCGGTGGAAGCATACTCCCGCCTCGCGGCCGCCGACCCGACCCGGGCCACCGAGGCGGCGCGGGGGCTGGAGCAGGTGACCCGCGCCGCGGAGCGGGAGCAGAATCCCGCCCTGCTGCGTGAGGCGGTGGAGGCGCTCCGCCGCCTCGAGCCGGAGCGGGTGAGTGCCCAGCAGACGGTCCTCCTGGTGCGGGGCGGGCAGCTCGAGCCCACCGAGGCGGCGGGCATCGGGCCCCTCGCGCTGGCCGCCGCCGGCGATGCCGCGACCGTGGACCAGATGCTGCTCATGTACGCCGGCGCCCTGCAGCAGACCACCGCCTGCGCCGACGCGGCGGACGTGTTCCTCGCGGCGCTGCGCCGCTCCCGGGATCCCGGGGTCCGGGAGCGCGCCTCGCAGGGGGTCGGGGTCTGCGGCGTGCAGCTGGGCCAGGAAGCGCTCCTGGTCGGCGAGCCGATCCTGGCCGCCCAGTGGTTTCAGCGGGTCGCGGCGGTAGATTCGACCACCGACCGGGGCCGGGTGGCCCTGCTGGGCATCGGGGATGCCCGCGTGGCCCAGGGTGACATTCTCGGCGGCGCCATCGCGTACCAGGATGCGATGCGCGCCGGCGCCAGCGATTCGATCATTGCCATGGCGGAAGCCCGCCTGGCCCGGCTGGGGGCGCCATCGCCCCCGGCTGATTCCCAGTGAAGAGCCCGATGACCCTGCTTTTCCGTCGCCTCCGTCAGACCGTGCCCCTCGCCCTCCTCCTGCTGGCCGCCTGCGGCGGCGGCGGCGGGCCCGGCGCCGTGACCCCGACGGCGGAGGGCCTCGCCCGCGCCCAGGTGGACACGCTCTGGTTCAGGGCCATGCGCGAGTATCGCAAGGGAAGCTGGTCCAAGGCCGCGACGCTGTTCGAGCGGGTGACGCTCGAGGTTCCTGCGGGGGACAGCCTGGCCATCGCCGCCAACTTCTACCTGGCGGAGTCGTACTTCGGCTCCCGGAACCAGCTCCAGGCCGCCCGGCAGTTCCGCAAGGTGTCGGATGACTTCCCCACCTCGCCCCTCGCGGCCGAGGCGCTGCTGCGCGCCGGCGACGCCTACGCCGACCTGTGGCGGCGCCCCGAGCTCGACGACAGCTACGCCCAGACCGCCAAGGCGACCTACCAGGAACTGCTCAATCGGTACCCCGATGCCCCGCCGGCCGCGCGGGCCCGGATGCGCATCGCGGACCTCGAGGAGTGGTTCGCCGTCAAGGAATACAAGGCGGCGCAGTACTACCTCCGGCTCAAGGCCTACGACTCGGCGATCCTCTACCTCAAGGACATCGCCGCGACCTACCCCCGAGCCTCGGTGACGCCGACCGCCCTCCTGCGGCTGGTGGACGCCTACCGCTCCCTCGGGTACGCCGAAGACCGCCGCGAGACCTGCGGCTACATCCGTCGGTTCCACCCCACGACGCCGGGCCTCGAGGCTGCCTGCCCGGCCCCCCGGGATTCGGCGGCGGCGCCCTGATGGTGCCGCCAAGGCCCGCCTTGGCGCTCCCCCCGCGATGATCGGCCTCTTCGGCGGCTCGTTCGATCCCATCCCTCACGGCCATCTCCTGGTGGCCCAGGCCGTCGTCGAGGCTCGCGGCCTGAGCCAGCTCCGCTTCGTCCCGGCGCGGGCCCAGCCGTTCAAGGCCGGCCGGCACGCGGCCCCCCCGGAGGCCAGGGCTCGCATGGTGGCCCTCGCTATCGCCGGGGAACCGCGCTTTGCCCTGGAGCGGCTCGAGCTCGATCGCCCCGGCCCCAGCTACACGGTGGATACCCTCGAGGCGCTCCGGGAACGGGAGCGGGGGGAGTCCTTCGCCCTGCTGGTGGGGGCCGATGCCGCCCGCGACCTCCCCCAGTGGCACCGGGCCGAGGCCCTCGCCGGCCTGGCGACGCTGGTGGTTTGCGCCCGCCCCGGCGCGGAGGTACCCGTCCTCCCTTGGCCGTGTCAGGTGGTCCGGGTCCCGGGCATCGAAATCTCTGCCACGGTGGTCCGGGCCCGGGTGGCGGCGGGCCGGCCGGTCCGCTACTGGGTCCCGGACCCCGTGGCCGGGTTCATCGCCGCGAGCGGGTTATATTTGGCGGATGCTTAAGAGTCTGCTCACGAAGGTCTTCGGGACCCGGTTCGACCGCGAAGTCAAGAAAATCCAGCCCATCGTGGACGCCATCCTGCGCCACGAGGATGCGCTCAAGGACTACTCCGACGAGCAGCTCAAGGCCCAGACCCCGAAGTTCCGGGCCCTCCTGGCCGAGCGCACCGCCGCGATCAAGACCGAGCTGGACCAGGTCCGTCAGGCCAAGCACGACTGCGCCGACCCCGCCGAACGGGACAAGCTCGAAGACCGCTACCACGAGCTCGAAGCCAGCTACAAGCGGGCTCTCGCCACGGCGCTGAACGACCTCCTCCCCGAGGCCTTCGCCACCGTCCGCGAGACCTGCCGCCGCCTCCTCGGCACCAAGGTCATGGTGACCGGCCGCGAGCTGACCTGGGACATGGTGCCCTATGACGTCCAGCTCATCGGCGGCATCGTACTGCACCAGGGCCGGATCGCGGAGATGGCCACCGGCGAGGGCAAGACCCTGGTCGCGACCCTGCCGCTCTACCTGAACGCCCTGACCGGCCGGGGCGCGCACCTCGTCACCGTCAACAACTACCTGGCCCGCCGCGACTCCCAGTGGATGGGCCATGTCTACACCTGGCTCGGCCTCTCGGTGGCCTGCCTGGATGACACCGAGCCCTCCAGCCCCCAGCGCCGCGCGGCGTACCAGGCGGACATCACCTACGGCACCAACAACGAGTTCGGGTTCGACTACCTGCGCGACAACATGGTGTTCTCGCTGGACCAGCGGGTGCAGGGGGTGCATGCCTACGCTATCGTGGACGAGATCGACTCGATCCTGATCGACGAGGCGCGCACCCCGCTGATCATCTCCGGCCCCGCGGACGAATCGCCCGAGCTCTACATCAAGGTCAACAAGATCGTGCC
>JAEUJI010000024.1 GCA_016794805.1 Gemmatimonadota bacterium | reverse complement strand
GTGTCGATCGGGACGATCAGCGTTTCTTCCCCCGTCCCGGCCCGGGCGAGGATCTCGCCGTTGGGCGCGCAGACGAAGCTTCCCCCCCAGAACTCGATGCCCTCGTTGGGCCCCGGCTCGTGGCCCACCCGGTTCACGGCGGCAACGAACACCCCGTTGGCGATCGCGTGGCTGCGCTGGATCGTTTCCCACGACTGCTGCTGGGCGGCGCCGTACTCCGCCTTCTCCGGCACCAGCCACCCGATCGCGGTGGGGTAGAACAGCATCTGGGCCCCGGTGAGCGCCGTGAGCCGGGCCGCCTCGGGATACCACTGGTCCCAGCAGATCAGCACGCCGGCCTTGGCGAACCGGGTGTCCCAGGACCGGTAGCCGAGGTCCCCGGGGGTGAAGTAGAACTTCTCGTAGAAGTTCGGGTCGTCGGGGATATGCATCTTGCGGTACTTGCCGAGGTAGCGCCCGTCGGCGTCCAGCACCGCGGTGGTGTTGTGGTAGAGTCCCTCCGCCCGCTTCTCGAACAGCGAGGCGATGATCACCACGCCCAGCTCGCCGGCGAGGGCCGCGAGCCGCTCGGTGCTGGGGCCGGGGATCGGCTCCGCCAGCTGGAAGAACTCGTGGTCCTCCGTCTGGCAGAAGTAGTAGCTGCGGAACAGCTCCGGCAGGCAGATCACCTGCGCGCCGCGGCGGGCGGCGTCACGGATGCGGGCGACCGCGGCGGCGAAATTCGCCTCCGGGTCGGCGGTCATGCGCATCTGCACCAGGCCCAGCGTGACCTGGGCGGGGAGGGTCGTGGCCATGGGGCGGAAAGATAAGCCGCGCGACCGGAGGGGAAAGCGGCGGGGGCGGGGGACGTTCCCGCCTGCCCGAACGGCGGCGGGCTGAATCCGGCACTACATTTGTGGCGTATCGTTGCCCGATTCCCCTCGATTCGGCCCCCGACCCCTCGACCCGCCAGGTGGGACGTTCTCTATGATCACGCTGCTCCTTGCCCTGATGCAGACCCCGGCCCAGGCCCCGATCGCCCGGGTGGAAGTGACCCCCGCGACCCCTGAAGTGACGGTGGGGCAGACGCTGCAGCTCTCGGCCCGCGCGCTCGATGCCAACGGGCAGGCGGTGCCCGGCGCCCGCATCCAGTGGTACGGGGGCGGCGAGGGTGACGTGGACTCGACCGGGGTCGTGACCGGCGGCTACCAGGGCTACATCCAGGTCACCGCGGCAGCCTCCGTCGCGGGGATGCCCCGGCCGGCATTCGGTTTCGCCCGGGTGCGGGTGCTTCCGGGCGGTCCGGCCCGGGTGGCCCTGCCGGCCCTGGCCGGTCCGCTCCTGGTCGGGAGCCGCCTGACACTGTCCGCCACCGCCTACAGCGCGGAGAACGACCGGCGGGACGACCCCGTGGCCTGGACCTCGAGCAACAGCCGGGTGGCGCAGGTGACCAGCGACGGCCGGCTCCGGGCCGTGGCCCCGGGCCGCGCCACCCTGACCGGCCGGGCGGGGGCCGCCAGCGCGACGCTGGCGGTGCAAGTGATCCCGGCCGCGCTCTCCCGCCTGGAGGTGGAACCGGGAAGCTCCGAGGCCCGCACCGGCGACGTGCTCCGGTTCCGTGCGGCCGGCCGGAGCGCCACCGGCCGGGAGGTCGGCGGCTTCGCGGTCCGCTGGTCGGTGGCGGGGGGTGAGGGCGTGGCCACGATCGATGATGCCGGCGCGTTCGTGGCGGAGCGGCCCGGCCGCTACACCGTGACCGCCACCGCGGGGAATTTCACTGCCGACGCGGTGGTCACGGTGTCCCTCCGGCGCGTGACCCGCGGCATGGAGGTGCTGGGGCGGGTGCCGCTCAAGTTCCGCGGGGCCGAAATCTGGGTGCACCCGAGCGGCACCTGCGCGTACATGTCCACGATCGCCGACCGGGTGTACGTGATCGACGTCGCGGACCCCCGCGCCCCGAAGATCGTGGACTCGATGATGGTGGACGCGCAGATCGTCAATGACATCATGACCACCGAGGACGGGAAGTACGGCGTCTTCTCCCGCGAGGGCGCCAGCAACCGGAAGAACGGCCTCAAGGTCTTCGAGGCCAGCGACCCCTGCCACCCGAAGGTGATCGCCGACTACACCGAGACGGTGACCGGCGGGGTGCACTCGAGCTACGTGTACCAGGGCCACGCCTACATCACCGACGACGCCACCGGCTCGATGCGGGTGATCGACATCCGGGATCCCTATCATCCAAAGGAAGTCGCGAGGTGGCAGACCGAGCAGACCGAGGTGGGGCGCTATGTCCACGATATCGCGGTCCAGGATGGGCTGGCGTACCTCTCCTACTGGAATGATGGGCTCATCATCCTGGACGTGGGGAACGGGATCAAGGGCGGGAGCCCCGCCAAGCCGGTACTGGTGTCGCAGTTCAAGTATGACCTCAACGAGGAGTACGCCCGGATCGACCAGCTCTACGGGCTGGGCGCCCGCGGAACCCACACCGCGTGGCGCGCGGGGAAGTACGTCTTCGTCGGGGACGAGGTCTACGCCTCCCGCGCCTCCCGCGGGCTCGAGGACGGCAACGACCTGACCTGGGGGAAGCTGCACGTCATCGACGTCTCCGACATTGCCCATCCGAAGAAGGTGGCGTGGTACGAGCCCACCGACGGCGGGGTGCACAACGTCTGGGTGGAGGGCGACACGCTCTACCTGGGCAACTACCACGGCGGCGCCCGGGTGCTCGACATCTCCGGCGAGCTGAAGGGCGACCTGCTGCGCCAGGGGCGCGAGATCAGCTGGCTCTGGACCGCCGATTCCATGGGCGCCCGGGCCCGCTCCCCCTTTGCCTGGGGCGTGGTGGTGAAGAACGGGATCATGTACGTCCCGGATATCAACACCGGCCTCTGGATCATGCGGGTGGAGCCGAAGCAGGAGCAATTCACCCCGTAGGGAGGACCTGAACCCCTCTTCATCCGCGCCTCACGCTGGCAGGCGGGGCGGGGCCGTAGGGTAGGGGTGATCCGTGGCAGCCGTGGCGACCAGCCGGTCGCCGGGGCCGCGGGTCACCCCGATCCTTTCTCCCCCCGGGGCCGGCCGTGATCCCTCATCCGCCGTTCGCCAGCCAGCTCACGCTCGAGGAGGAACTCGCCCAGTTCGAGCGGCTCAAGCCGCGGCTGCGTGACGTCTGGCGGCTGCTCGCCCATGACGATGACGCCCCCTGCACCACGGTGGTGGTCCCTTCCCTGACCCTGGACCAGCGGGAGCTGACCCAGCTGCAGGGGGCCATCCACTACGAGGAGCGGCTCCTCTTCCTGCTCATCCGGCTGCGCAACCCGCGGGCCCGCGTGGTCTATGTGACCAGCCAGCCGATCCACCCGATGATCCTGGACTACCTCCTCAACCTCCTGCTGGGCATCCCGGCCAGCCACGCCCGCGCCCGGCTCACGATGCTCTCGGCCTACGACTGCTCGCCGCGCTGCCTCACCGAGAAGATCCTGGAGCGGCCCCGGCTCATCGAGCGGATCCGGGCCGCCATTCCCGATCCGGCGTGCGCCTACCTCTCGGTCTTCACCGCCACCCCGCTCGAGCGGAAGCTCGCGGTGCTGCTCGGCATCCCGCTGAACGGCGCCGATCCCGCGCTGGCGTCGCTCGGGAACAAGTCGGGGGGGCGCAAGCTCTTCCGCGATGCCGGTGTCCCCACGCCTTACGGCTTCGAGGACCTGGGCAGCGAGCGTGACGTGCTGGACGCCCTCTACCACCTCCGCCGCGCCCGGCCCGGCCTCCGGCACGCGGTCATCAAGCTGAACGAGGGCTTCTCCGGGGAGGGGAACGCGGTGCTCCGGTATCCCATGGCGGAGGACCGACTCTCCCTCGAACGGGCCTTCCGGCGGATCCACTTCGTGGCGCACGGGGAACGACGGGAGCGGTTCTTCGTGAAGCTCTCGGAGATGGGGGGCATCGTCGAGGAATTCATCGAGGGGGGGGAGACCCGCTCCCCCAGCGCCCAGCTCCGGACCAGCCCCGATGGCGAGGTGCTGCCGCTCTCCACCCACGACCAGATCCTGGACCGCGAGACGGGGCAGATCTTCCTCGGCTGCCGCTTCCCGGCGGCGGACGACTACCGGCTGGCGGTGCAGGAGGCGGGGGCGGCGGTGGGCCGCGCGCTCGCGGCCCGGGGGGTGGTGAGTCGCTACGGCGTGGATTTCATGGCGCGGCGGGAGGCGCCGGGGATGCCGTGGCAGCTCTTCGCGATCGAGATCAACCTGCGGCTCGGCGGGACCACCCATCCGTTCCTGGCGCTGCGCTTCCTCTGCGGCGGCGGGCTGGAGCCGGCGAGCGCCCTCTATCTGTCGGCCAGCGGCCGGCACAAGTACTACCGGGCCACCGACAACCTGCATTCCCAGCGCTACCACGGCCTCCTGCCCGAAGACGTGATCGACTTCATCACGTACAACCAGCTGGGCTTCAGCCACCGGACCGAGACCGGGGTGCTGTTCCACATGATCGGGGCGCTCTCCCAGCACGGGAAGGTGGGGCTCACCGCGATCGGGAACAGCCACGCCGAGGCCGACGCGCTGTACCAGCAGGCCATCGCGGTGCTGGAGGCGGAGACGCGGTACGGGTAGGCGGTAACGACGGTAGCGACGGTACCGTCGCTACCGTCCTTATCGCCCGCCGGGGATCAGGTCCAGCCGCGCCTGGCCGGTCGCGGCCGGCCAGAGGAAGCAGGCTGCGCGGCCCTGCAGCGTCCGCTCCAGCTCCTTCTCCGACTTGGCGACAGTGACAATGCCGTAGGCCCAGGCCGCGGCGGAGGGTTCGGCGGTGATCTCCATGGGGCCGCCGTAGCTCACTTCCGCGGTGAAGCGTGACTCGGGCCCGATGGCCGCTGGATGCCAGCGGTACTCGGCGACGATCCCGCCGCCGGTCCGGAAGTGGTAGCTCTTCTCAAACACCGGCACCCCGGCCTCGACGGCGCGGCACCGGACCACCACGCCCGCTTCCTCCCGCTCCACCTCCATCCCCAGCCGGGTGCGGGAGACCGACCAGGTGGGGTCGTAGTCGCCGCGCTCGAACATCGCCTGGTCCACCAGGGCATCGAGGCCCCGCTCCCGGATCAGGGTGCGGGGTTCGGGGTCGAGGGGCGGCAGCTCGTTCTGCCGCATCTGTTCCTCGAGTTCGTGCATGCTGGGCGCGCCCTCCGCGTCATGATGGCTGACCCGGGGCTCCAGCCCGGCGGGGGCCTCGTGGTACCCCTCCCGCACCCGGGTAAGGGTGTTGGCGTAGTTGATTCCGTGCGCGAACACGGTGTACTCCTCGATGACGCCACCCCGGGCGGGGCTCAGGATGGCGGAGAAGGTGGCGTCGTGGATCCACAGCTCCTCGTATCCATCGGCATCGAGGTCCCGAAGTTCCCAGGCGGGCCCCTCCCCCGCGCGGAGCAGTTGCTCGGCCCGGGCCAGTTCACGCCAGATGCCGTCCCGCAGGTGCGGCAGGTAGAGCCCGCCGAAGACCCCGTGCCAGTAGGCATCGTTGCACTGGGCCCGTCCCACGGCGCGGCGGGCCTCGGGTGGGTTCCCCGCGGCGCGGCAGAGGGCGGAGAGGGCCAGCATCTTCTTGTGCATCCGGTTGGCCTCGACGTACTTCACCATGAAGTTCCGCCAGTGCGCGCCGCGGACCAGCGCCCCCTCGGGGCCGGCCAGGCGTTCGTCGCCCAGCTCCCGTTCCAGGGCGTGCAGCCGCCGGGCGGCGGCCGCGGGGAGCGACCAGGATTCCATTTCCCGGTAGGAGGCGGTGGGGAGGTACGCAAGCCCCGCCGTGGGCACGGCCGTCAGCGCCTCCGCGCAGGTGGTGAGCAGCACCTCGCCGCCGTCCACCAGCGCCGCCATGGTGCTCAGGAACTGGTCGAGCCACCCGTCCTCGTAGACCCATTTCCGGGTCCCCGGCCAGCCGCCGAATTTCTCGCCATCATCCGCCAGCACCGCCAGCGGGTGCCCCCGCGCCGCCAGGTCCCGCAGGTAGGATGCGGTCTCGGCGGGGGGGCGGAAGGGGATCAGGTAGCGCAGTCGTTCATCGATCGGGATAAGCGCCAGCTGGCGCCCATCGTGCTCGGTCATGTACGGCGCGTGGAGGCGGTCCCGCTCGAACCCGCTCACCAGGAAGTGGCGATCGTCCACCAGGGCGTAGCGGACGCCGGCGTCCGCCAGGTCCGCCGCGAGGTCCGGTTCCCATACCCGCTCGGTGAGCCAGAGCCCGGTTGCATTCACCCCGAACCGGTGGGCGATCGTATCCCGCAGCCAGCTGATCTGCTCCACCCGGTCCTGCCGGGGCAGGGCCGCGAGCACCGGTTCGTACATCCCGGCGCAGAGCAGCTCCACCTTGCCGTCCGCCGCCAGCCGGCCCACGAGGTCGAGGTAGTCCCCTCCCCTCCGCTCCAGCCACTCGAGCAGCGGCCCGGAGAGGTGCAGCACCACCGGGAGGAACCCGCGCTCGTCCACCTTCTCGAGGAAGGGGCGGTACACCTCCTCGAGGTGCTGTTCGAAGACCGAGTCGAAGTTGCCCACCGGCTGATGCAGGTGGACGCCAAAGACGAACCGGATCGGATTGGGCATGGGCGGAAAGGTAGGGGGAGGGGGGGCATGGAGGAACGGCCAATTCGGGATAGATTCTCTCCGGTCTGGAACGGGGACCGCCCGTTCCACCCGAACCCCCGATCCCCGTCCTCCCCACATGCATCACGAAACGGTCTCCTGGCACAGCCCGCACCTCGGGCGAGAGATGACCATGCAGGTCATCGGACACGCCGGCGCGCGGGTGCTGGTCTTCCCCACCAGCATGGGCACCCACTCGGAGTGGCCCGACCGCCGGATGCACCAGGTGCTGGAGGACCACCTCGAGAACGGCTGGCTCCAGCTGTACTGCCTGGACCAGCCGCACCACGAGAACTGGGGCAATGAGGCCTGCTCGCCGGGGCACCGGGCCTGGACCCACGTGCAGTACTATCGCTACGTACAGGAGGAGGCGCTGCCCTTCTCCGCCTGGCGCAACCCCAATCCCTTCGTGATCGCCACCGGCGCCTCCCTCGGCGCCAGCCATGCCGTGACCTTCGGGCTCAAGTATCCCGAGTCGGTGCACCGTATCCTCGGCATGAGCGGCCTGTACGACATCACCCGGATGACCGGCGGGTACCAGGACGGCAACGTGTACCAGGTCAACCCGATGCAGTTCATGCCCAACGAGCATGACCCGGCGCGGCTCGACGCCTTCCGCCGGCAGGACATCATCCTGGTCATCGGCCGGGACGATCCGATGTACCAGAACAACCACGACTTCTCCGCCATCCTGTGGCAGAAGGGGATCGGCAACGCGCTCCGGGTGTGGGACGGCTCGGCGCACGACTGGCCCTACTGGGAGCGGATGGCGCGCCTGTACCTGCAGGGGCACGACTAGCGGTAGCGACGGTAGCGACGGTACCGACGGTATCGTCCGCACAGGCCAACTCTCACCGATACACGGACCGGATCGCACATGACGAAACGCGTCGGACTCATCGTGGGCCGGGAGTGGAGCTTTCCCCCCAAGTTCATCGAGGAGGTGAACCGCCGGGATGCCGGAGTGGTGGCGGAAATGGTCTCCATCGGCGCGGTCCGGATGGACCAGCCCTGTCCCTGGGACGTCATCGTGGACCGGATCTCCCACGAGGTCCCGTTCTACCGGACCTACCTCAAGCAGTGCGTGCTCGAGGGAGTGGCGGTGGTCAACAACCCCTTCATGTGGACCGCGGACGACAAGTTCTTCGGCGCGGGCCTGATCACCAAGCTCGGCGTCGCCAGCCCCCGGACCTTCGCGCTCCCCAACAAGGAGTACGTCAAGGGGATCGTCCACGAGGAGAGCCTCAAGAACCTGCAGCTGATCGACTGGGAGGGGCTGGTCCGGGAACTCGGGCTGCCCTGCATCCTCAAGGACGCGCACGGCGGCGGCTGGCGCGACGTCTATGTCTGCCACACCCTCGAGGAGCTGCTGCGGAACTATGACCAGTCCGCGCTGCTCACCATGGTGGCACAGGAGTTCATCCACTTCCAGCAGTTCGTGCGCTGCATGTGCCTGGGCCAGGAGGAGATCCTGGTCATGCCCTATGACCCCAAGGGCCGCAAGTACGTCCCCGACGATGACTACCTCGCCCCGGCGTTGAAGGAGCGGGTGATCCGCGACTGCCGGACCATCGTCCGGGCGCTGGGCTACGACATGAACTCGATTGAGTTCGCCATCCGGGACGGTATCCCCTACGCGATCGACTTCATGAACCCCGCGCCCGACATGGACATCTACTCCCTCACCCCGCGCTACTTCGAGTGGGTGGTGACCCACATGGCGGACATGGTGATCCGCCTGGCGCAGGGGGGCCGGCGGCAGGTGGACCAGATGGGGTGGGCGGGGCTGTTCGCGCAGAGCCGCCGTTGATGGAAGCCATCGCCCGGTACCACGAGATCCTGGCCGAGCCGGAGGTGGCCGAGGCGAGCCACGCCATGCTGGACGCGGAGCTCCGCCGCCGCAACATGGTGTTCGGCGGGCGGCCGCTCTGCACGGTCCTCCGGCCCCGGTTCCTCTCCGCCGACGGCTACCGGCTCCTCGCCGGCCGGATGCAGGCGCTCATGCGGGTGTTCGGCCGGGCCCACGCGGCCGCCATGACCGACCCGGCGCTCCGCGCCCAGTTCCGCCTCGCGGACTGGGAGGAGACGCTGGTCCTCGCCGATCCCGGGTACCAGAGCGCGAGCCCGCACGGCCGGCTCGACTGCTTCGAGGACCCGGCCACCGGGGGGATCAGCCTCACGGAGTACAACGCCGAGACGCCGGCGGGGGCCGGGTTCAACGACCTGCTCACCGAGGCCTTCGCGGCCATCCCGGTGATGCGCCGGTTCCGCCGCCAGTGGGACATCCGCCCCCTGCCGGCCCGGGCCGGGGTGGTGTCGGTGCTGCTCGACGCCTGGCGCGAGTTCTCCGGACGGTGGGAGCGGCCGCGGATCGCCATCGTGGACTGGGACGACGTCCCCACGGTGGTGGAGTTCGAGATCTTCCGGGCCTGCTTCGAGTCCTACGGCCTGGAGACGGTGATCGTGGACCCGCGGACCATGGAATATCGCGGCGGCCGGCTGTATGGCGGCGGCGCGCCGGTGGACCTGATCTACAAGCGGGTGCTGATCAACGAGCTGGTCGAGCGCGAGGGGCTGGCGCACCCGATCGTCCGGGCGGTGCGGGACCGCGCCGTCTGCATGGTGAACCCGTTCCGCTGCAAGCTGCTGCACAAGAAGGCCAGCCTGGCCGTGCTCTCCGACGAGCGCAACGCGAAGCTGTTCAGCGCCCGGGAACGGCAGGTGATTGCCGACCAGGTGCCCTGGACCCGCGTGGTCGAGGAGCGCCACACGGTGCACCGGGACGAGCGGATCGACCTCATCCCCTGGATCGTGGAGCAGCGCGACCGCCTGGTGCTCAAGCCCAACGACGACTACGGCGGCGCCGGCGTGGTGCTGGGCTGGACCGTCTCCGCGGAGGAGTGGCAGGCGGAGGTGCGGAAGGCGCTGGCGGTGCCGTACATCGTGCAGGAGCGGGTGGTCGTCCCGTCGGAGCCGTATCCCACCTGGTCCGACGGCCGGCTCCATCTGATGGACCGGATGCAGGACACCGCGCCGTTCATGCTGCACGGCGCCGCGATGGACGGCTGTCTCACCCGGCTGTCCACCGCGGCGCTGCTCAACGTCACCGCCGGCGGCGGCAGCACGGTGCCGGTGTTCGTGGTAGAACCGAGGACGTCGTGACCCCGGCGCCCGGCTCATCTTCTCACCAGAGTCCGCCATGAAAGCCCCCAGCCTGACCCTCGGTGTCGAGGAAGAGTACCAGATCATCGACCCGAAGACCGGCGAGCTTCGCAGCTACATCACCGAGATCCTCAAGGAGGACTCGGTGGTCCTCGGCGAGGTGAAGCCCGAACTGCACCAGTCCATGGTCGAGGTGGGGACCCGGGTCTGCCACCACCCCTCCGAGGTGCGGGCCGAGCTGGTGCGGCTGCGGCGGCTGGTGATGGACCTCGCCGCCAAGCAGGGGCTGCAGGTCATCGCCGCGGGCAGCCACCCGTTCTCCTCCTGGCTGGAACAGCAGATCACCCCCCTCGAGCGCTACATGGGGGTGAAGGAGGACCTGCAGGAGCTGGCCCAGCGGCTGCTCATCTTCGGGACCCACGTGCACATCGGGATCGAGGACCGGGAGTTCCTGATCGACGCCATGAACGTGTCGCGCTACCTCCTCCCCCACGTGCTCACGCTCTCCACCAGCTCCCCGTTCTGGATGGGCCGGAACACCGGGCTCAAGAGCTACCGGAGCATCGTCTTCCGCGACTTCCCGCGGACCGGCATCCCCCGGTCGCTGCACAGCTGGTCGGAGTTCGAGGGGCTGGTGAACACGATGGTGGGCACCAACTGCATCCCCAACGCCTCCAAGATCTGGTGGGACGTCCGGCCCAGCTGGAGCTACCCCACCCTGGAGTTCCGGGTCTGCGACGTCTGCACCCGGGTGGACGAGGCGGTGTGCATCGCGGCGCTCTTCCAGGCCATCATTGCCAAGCTGTGGAAGCTGCGGCGTGACAACCTCACCTTTCGGGTCTACCCCGCGGCCCTCATCGACGAGAACAAGTGGCGGGCGGTGCGGTACGGGCTGGACGGCAAGCTCATCGATTTCGGCAAGAGCCAGGAGCTGCCCGCGCGGGAACTGATCCGCGAGATGATCGAGTGGTTCCTGGACGACGTGCTTGACGAGCTCGGTACCCGGAAGGAAGTGGAGTACGCCTACCGGATCCTGGCCGAGGGAACCAGCGCCGACCGCCAGCTGGAGGTGTTCAAGCGCACGGGGGACATGAAGGCGGTGGTGGACCACCTGGTCCGGGAGACCGCCGAAGGGGTCGACTAAGGGAACCGCTGGGCCCGTGGCGCGGTTGTTGCCACGGGAACATGAAGGAAACTTGCCCGGTTTCCCATTGAAATCCGGGCCCGGACCCGATAGCTACGAGCCTATGCCAGAACGCCCCAGCCGCCCCGTCATCGGGGTGACGACCCAGACCCTGCATTCCATCGACGGCATCCCCCAGGGGCTGCCGGAATCCTGGGTCATGAACCAGCGGTACTTCCTCGCCACCACCATCGTGGGCGGGGTGCCGTGGATGGTGCCCCTCTTCGACGACGACCTGGAGACGCTCTACGAGATCTACCAGCGGCTCGACGGCATCCTGCTCCCCGGCGGCGTGGACATGGATCCCGCCACCTTCGGGGAGCCCCGGCACCAGAAGCTGGGCGCGGTGGATCCGGCCCGTGACCGGGTGGAACTGCAGCTGGCCCGGTGGGCCATCGAGGAACGGAAGCCGGTCCTGGGGCTCTGCCGCGGCATCCAGGTCATCAATGTGGCGCTGGGTGGCACGCTCTACCAGGACATCGCCGACCAGGTTCCCGCGGCCATCAAGCACGACTACTTCCCCACCGCCGGCTTCGAGCGGGATCACCTGGCGCACGACGTCACCGTCGCCGCCGGCACCCGGCTGCACGCCGTGATGGAGCGGCGCTCGTTCCGGGTCAACAGCATGCATCACCAGGCCATCAAGACCCTGGCCCCTTCACTGGTGCCATCGGCCACCTCGCCCGACGGGCTGATCGAGGCGGTGGAGGGCGGGGCGGATCACTTCCTGGTCGGCGTGCAGTGGCACCCGGAGGTCTTCGAGCTCTCCGATCCCCACACCCGTCACCTGTTCCGGGAGTTCATCACCGCCGCGCGGGACTGGCGGCGGCTTCGGGCCGGCTGACCCGCTAGCTGGTGGCGAATCCCATGCGGTGGGCAAGGTGCGCCATGGCGCCCTCGTCCGCCGCTTCGGCTTTCCAGATCCGGTAGAAGGCGGTCTGGGCATCGAACGGGACCGCCTGCCCCAGGTGCTCGAGCATCACCAGCAGCTCCACCACCGCCCCCCGCGCCATCTCCCCCCGGTCCGTGGCCAGCGCCTGCACGTGACGGAGCAGGGCCCGGCGGATGAGCGGGCGGAGCTCCATCCCCTGGTCCAGTTGCTGCCGCTCCTCGGCGGAGAGGAGCCGCGCCAGGGCCGCCCCGCGGACCGCCGTGGCGATCGCGGTACGCTGCCGCTCGGGCAGGTCCCCCAGCGACAGCTCCGCCGCGCCGATGCCGGGCGCCCGCACCCCGACCCCCAGCTCGAGCCCGAGCCGGGTCAGCGTGACCGCCATGCGGTGCTCCCGGCCGGTGCGGCGGTCGGTGAGGGTCAGCTGCTCGTCCGGCCCCTCCAGCCGCCAGGCGGGGCTGGTGGCGGCGGCGGGCTCCAGCTGCCGTGCCGCGGCCAGCCCCGCCCCCACCTGGAGCGGTGGCGGGAGCGGCGGCCGGGCGCGCTGGAGGTAGATCTCGCGGCCCGAACCCAGCGTCCGCGCATTCGACTCCGCCGCGGCCAGCCGGTGGGTGAATCCCTCTTCCAGCCTGGGGCCGTCCGCTCCCGCCAGCGCCACCACGCGCGCGGCGTAGCGCAGCACCTGGAGCGGTTCGATCCCGCCGATGTCGTCGAAGAACCAGGCACAGGAGGTCAGCGACCGGAGCGCTCCCCGCTCCAGCTC
>JAEUJI010000370.1 GCA_016794805.1 Gemmatimonadota bacterium | reverse complement strand
CGAACCGGTGGGATTGGGCGCGACGGTCCTGGCCGCGGCCAGCAAGCCGCGCGCCCGGGCCACTTCGGCCTCGGCCGCGCCGATGCGTGGATGATGCTCGAGCGCAAGGCGCTGGGCGTCAGCCAGCGTGATGGGTTGCTGGGCGAGCGCCGGGCGGCTCCAGGCGGTCAGGAGCAACGCCAGGCCCGCAGTGGAGCGGATCAGGGACACCAGTTGATCTCCGAGGAAAACGAGGGTCCGCGCGGCGGGCGCCGCGCGGCGACTCAGGAGATCAGCCGATGGGGGGGCGGAAGAACGGTTGCGGTGGGGGAACGCGGGGCCGGACCAGGTCGGGCTCGATCACGGAGCGGGCCGGGAGCGCGCGCGGACGGCCGGTGGCGCCCACGGAGAGCGCGGAGGTGTGTTGGTGTCCATCGTGGCACACGTGTACCCCGTGCACGGGCACCCCCGGTCCGGGCGGGGCCGGAGCATCCGACGGCGCCGCGGTCACGGCCCCTGCGCCAGGGCGGTGCCAGTCATGGTCGTCCGGAATCGCCTCCTCGGCCACCGTCGTCAGGTAGCCAAGGAGGAGAATCAAGGTCGTGAGGACCCGCCGGACTGACCGCAGGGAATGCGACATGAGCGCAGGCAATCTTACCCGGTGATCCGGGGACGTAAAGGGGGGTCACATCCGCATCATCGCCTCATGCATCGCCAGCATCCGCCGCATTCGCGCCGCGTGCGCCCGGACCCGGTCGGTCAGCGCCCCCCCCGTCAGCCCCGGCAACGCGGCCAGGTCCTGCCGCAGGGAGTCGCCCAGCGCGGCCCAGGCCGAGTCCGGCGCCATCCCCATGCCGCGCATGTCGGCGCCCATCGCATCCATCATCCGCGCCGCCAGGTCCTGGTGGGCCGTCATCCGCGCCTGGATCTCCTCCGGCGTCAGCGCATCCAGCGAGTCGAGATGGGCCCGCATCACGGGCATCAGCTCCATGCCCGCCATCTGCATCGGCATCCCGGCCATCGCTCCCGTGCTGTCCGCCGCCGCGGGGGCCCCGGGTTTCCGCCCGCACCCCACGAGGGCGAGTACCACCACCAGCGCCACCGCATGGTTCCTGTGCATCGGTGCCTCCTCCTGACTGAAGGGTGAACTCAGTTCCCGTTGGGCCGCGCGGCGCCCGCCGCCGCGCCCAGCCCCCGCCGCCGCCACAGAAAATAGATGACGGGAATCACGATCAGCGTCAGCGCCGTCGACGTGACCATCCCGCCGACCATCGGCGCCGCGATCCGGCGCATCACCTCCGCGCCCGTGCCGTGCGCCGTGAGCGCCGGCAGCAGCCCCAGCATGATCGCGGCCACGGTCATCAGCTTGGGCCGCAGCCGGTTCACCGCCCCCGCCTCGATCGCCGCCACCAGGTCCGCGACCGTCGGCGCCGCGGATCCGCGCCGCATCTCCTCCCACGCCTGGTCGAGGTACAGCACCATGACCACGCCGGTCTCCGCCGCCACCCCGGCCAGCGCGATGAAGCCCACGCCCACCGCGATGGACAGGTTGAAGTCGAGCAGCCACAGCGCCCAGACCCCGCCCACCAGCGCGAACGGGAGCGACAGCATCACGATCGCCGTCTCCGCCACGCTGCCGAAGGTCAGGTAGAGCAGCAGCGCGATCAGCCCCAGGGTCAGCGGCACCACGACCTGCAGCCGCCCCTGCACCCGCTCCAGCGCCTCGTACTGCCCGCTCCACTCCAGCCGATAGCCCGGCGGCAGCGTCACCTCCCGCGCCACGACGCCTTTCGCCTCCGCCACGTACCCGCCGATGTCCCGGCCCCGCACGTCAATGGACACCAGGTCGTTGAGCTGGCCGTTCTCGCTCCGGATCATCGGCGCCCCCGGCGCATACCCGATCCGCGCCACCTGCGCCAGGGGCACCTGCACCCCCTCCCGCCCGCTCACCAGCAGCCGCCCGATCGCCGCCGGGCCCTCCCGGAAATCCCGGGCGTACCGCACCTGCACCGGGTACCGTTCCCGGCCCTCGACGGTGGTCGTGACCTGGTCGCCGCCCAGCGCCAGCGCCAGCGTCTGCTGCACGTCCCCGCTGGTCAGCCCGAACCGGCCCAGTGCCTCCGCCTCCGGCTGGATATCGAGGTAGCGTCCCCCGAAGGACCGCTCGGCGTAGATGCTGGCCGTCCCCGCCAGCGGCGCCAGCGCCGCCTCGATCTCGCCCCCCAGCCGCTGGATGACCTCCAGGTCGGGGCCGTAAATCTTGACCCCGAGGCTGGTGCGGATCCCGGTCGAGAGCATGTCGGTGCGGTTCTTGATCGGCATGGTCCAGGTGTTGATGGCCCCGGTGATCCGGAGCCGACGGTCCATCTCCGCCACCAGCCGCTCCTGCGTCATCCCGGGACGCCACTCGGAAACCGGCCGCAGGTTGACCGTGGTCTCGACCATCGAGATCGGTGCCCAGTCGGTGGCGCTGTTGGCGCGCCCAGCCTTGCCCCAGACCGACGCGACCTCGGGAAAGGTCATCAGAATGCTGTCCTGCACCCGCAGCAGCCGGCGCTGCTGGGTCAGGGACACGCTCGGGAGGGTGTTCGGCATGTACATCAGGCTCCCCTCGTTCAGCGCCGGCATGAACTCGCTGCCCAGCCGTCCGAGCGGGAGCAGGGTCAGCGCCAGCAGCACCGCCGCCCCCGCCAGCACCACCGGCCGCCGGCGCAGCGCCCAGCGCAGCACCGGGCGGTAGGCCGCCGCCGCCCAGCGATTGATCGGATTGGCCTGCTCCGGCCGGATCGGTCCGTGCACGAAGAACCCCATGAGCACCGGCACCAGGGTCACCGAGAGCAGCGCCGCGGCTGCCATCGCGAAGGTCTTCGTCAGCGCCAGCGGCCGGAACAGCCGCCCCTCCTGGTCCTCCAGGGTGAACACCGGCAGGAACGAGAGGGTGATGATCAGCAGCGACATGAACAGCGCCGGCCCCACCTCGCGCGACGCCGCCAGCACCCGATCCCAGTGCGGCCGGTCCGGCTCGTGTTCGATGTGCTTGTGCAGATTCTCGATCATGACGATGGCCGCGTCAATCATCGCACCGATCGCGATCGCGATGCCGCCCAGCGACATGATATTGGCGTTGACCCCCATCCAGCGGATCCCCGCCAGCGCCGCCAGGATCCCCAGCGGCAGGGTCACGACGGCCACCAGGGCGCTCCGCAGGTGCAGCAGGAACACCGCGCAGACCAGCGCGACGACCACCGATTCCTCCACCAGCGTGCGCAGCAGCGTCGCGAGGGAGCGCCGGATCAGGTCGGTGCGATCGTAGGTGGGGACCACCCGCACGCCGGCGGGCAGCGAGGGCTCCAACTCGGCCAGGCGCGCCTTGACCCGCGCCACGACGTCGAGTGCGTTGGCCCCGATGCGCATGACCACCACGCCACCCACCGCCTCCCCCGTCCCATTCCGTTCCGCGATGCCCACCCGGAGATCCGCGCCCACCGTCACCTCGGCGACATCCCCCACCCGGAGCGGGCGGCCGCCGGGGCCGGCACGGAGCGCGATCCCGGCGATATCCTCGACCCCGCGCAGGTAGCCGAGACCCCGGACGGCGTAGTCACTCCCCGCCACCTCGACGGTGCGGGCGCCGACGTCCTGGTTCGCGCCCCGGACCGCCTCCATGATCTGCGGCGCCGTCACCCCGAACGCCTGCAGCCGGCTGGGATCCAGCAGCACCTGGTACTGGCGCACCATGCCGCCGATGCTCGCCACCTCCGCCACCCCGACCAGCCCCTGCAGCGCGTACCGCAACTGGAAGTCCTGGAGGGTCCGCAACTCCGCCGGCGAGTAGCCGTCCCCCTCCACCGCGTACTGGAACACCCAGCCCACGCCGGTCGCGTCGGGCCCCAGCTCGGTCCTGGCGCCCGCGGTCCAGTACAGGTCCGTGCCTTCCTCGAAGATCACGTACACGAACGCGGTGCTGAACATGGAC
>JAEUJI010000355.1 GCA_016794805.1 Gemmatimonadota bacterium | reverse complement strand
GGCGGGAGAACGGGGTCAGCTGGGTGGTGCCCTGGAGCCGCCCCCGCTCGCCGAAGCTGACCGGCATGGTGGCGTAGAGCAGGTCGTGCAGCGGCTGCACCCCGCGCCGCCCGGCCAGCAGGCGGAGCATGCGGAAGGTGTGCGCCTCGTGGGTGAGCCCCACCCGCTCCAGCCCGATGCTCACCAGCGACAGGCGGCGGTACATGTCGTCCACGTCCCGCACGCTCGCGGGGCTCCAGAAGCGCTCGGCGAGAGCGGCCATGCGGGGCCAGATCCGGCTGTCTACCGTCTCCTGGTTCACGTGTTCCGCCCACATGCAGGCCTCGGCCCCGAGCACCCGGGCTTCCTCTTCCGGGGAGAGGCCGTGGCCGGCAGGCAGCGGGTCCGCCAGGTAATGCTCCTCCGCGGTCTTCATGTGGTCCAGGTAGTAGGGGGCGGAGAGGATCGCCCCCATGCCCTGCCGCGCGGCACGGCCCAGGTACTCGGTGCCACGCCAGGACTGCACCACCGAGCCGGCGGGGAGGCCGGGATGCAGGATCTCGTCCCAGCCAACCAGGATCCGGTGGTGCCGGGCCAGGATCTTCGAGAGCCGGTCGTTGAAGTGGGCCTGCAATGCTTCGTTGTCGCGCAGGCCGTGGGTCCGCTTGTAGCGCAGGATCCGCGGGTTCTGGTCCCAGTGCTTGCCCACGACCTCGTCACCGCCGATGTGCCAGTACGGATCGGGGAAGAGCTGGGTCATCTCCCCGATGAAGCCGTCGAGGAACTGATAGGTCGCGTCGCGGGTGGGATCGAACGCCGGCTCGAAGACGCCGAAGCGCCGCTCGATCTGGTAGGGGCCAGGGGCGCTGGCGTACTCCGGATAACCCACGAACCAGCTGGTGGAGTGCCCCGGCATGTCGAATTCGGGCATGACCCGGATGCCGCGGTCGTAGGCGTAGGCCACGATCTCGCGGATCTCCTCCTGGGTGTAATACAGCCCGTCGGAGCCGAGCTGGTGCAGGCGGGGGAAGCGGCGGCTCTCGACCCGGAAGCCCTGGTCATCGGAGAGGTGCCAGTGGAGCACGTTGAGCTTGACCGCGGCCATGCCGTCGAGGGTACGCTTCACCACCGCCGGGGGCATGAAGTGGCGGCCGGTGTCCATGTTCAGGCCACGCCAGGGGAAGCGGGGCCGGTCCTCGATCATGACGCCCGGCAGCACGAAGCCATCGGATCGGCCGGCGACCAGCTGCTGCAGGGTCTCGAGGCCGCGCAGCGCGCCGACGGTCGTGGCCGCGCGGAGCCGGGCGCTCCCGGGCCCGATCGTAAGCGTGTAGCTCTCGTCTTCCCGCGGGGTCTGCACCGGCTCCCCCGCGGCCGTCACCTCGATCACCAGGCGCGCGGCCGCCGGATCGGTGCCGCGGCGCGGCAGTGCGCGGCCGGCCCGGTGCTCCAGCCGCGCGATGGCCCGGTCCACGCCCCGCTCCAGCCGCGGGTCCTGGACGCCGCTGATGGCGACGGTGAAGGTCGAGTCCAGCGGCAGGCCGCCGGCGTGCCACTCGAGAACGGCGGGGAGCGGCAGCAGCGCCGGGCGCTCCTGGGCCGCGAGGGGGAGCGGCAGGGCCAGCGCCAGCAGGGCGGGGGCGAGGTGTCGGAGCACGGGGATGTCTCTGGTGAGGGACCGGCCGGAAGGTAGCGGCCCGGGAACTTCCTTCAAGGATGCGGCCGATGGGTCGGTTCTTCGCGGCCTCGCGCGCCTGGGCGGCGGGGCGCTGGTGGCAGTGGCGGCTGCCGCTGCTGCTCTTCCTGGGCTGGGACGGGCTCCGCCACCTGCGGGATCCGGAGGCGGGCGGGCTCTTCGCCGGCATCACCTTCGGCGTCCACGAGTTCGGCCATCTGCTCTTCGCGGCGTTCGGGGAGTTTGCCGGCGTCGCCGGGGGCAGCTTCACGCAGCTGCTCCTGCCGGTGCTCGCCGGGGCGCTGCTCTACCACCATCGCGACTATTTCGGGCTTTCGGCGGCAGGGGCGTGGCTGGCGTCGAGCCTGCTGGACCTGGCGCGGTACATCGCCGACGCGCGGGTGGGCGACCTCGCCCTGGCCTCGTTCAGCGAGGAATCGGTGCACGACTGGACCTGGCTGCTGGGCCGGGTCGGCTGGCTGCAGCACGACCTCGCCATCGCCCGGGCGGCCAGCGGGCTGGGCCTGCTGGTGCTGCTCGCGGCGCTCCTCTATGGGGCGTGGCTCTGCCTGGCCATGCGGGCGCCGGCGCCACCGGCGGGTGTCACCCCCACCTGACGTTCGGGCTGTCCATGGCCCCTGGGTGCCCTTGACCGGACCGGTTCCGGCTGTAGATCCGTGGGGCGCATCCTCTCCCCCATCAGGAGATCCTCCATGGTGTCATTCGCCGAACTCTGGGCCCCGATCCTGCTCTCCGCGTTCCTCGTGTTCCTGGCCAGCAGCGTCATCCACATGGCGCTCAAGTATCACAACAAGGAATACCGCGGTTTCAGCAACGAGGACGAGGTGCGGGCCGCGATCCGGAAGGGCAATCCGGCGCCCGGGCTCTACTTCGTGCCGTACTGCGCTGACATGAAGGAGATGGGAACCCCGGCGATGCAGCAGAAGATGACCGAGGGCCCGATCGCGCATGTCACGGTGTCCCCCTCCGGCGTGCCGGGCATGGGGCCGCAGCTGGTGCAGTGGTTCCTCTTCGCGGTGGTCGTCTCGGTGATCTCGGCCTACATGGCCTCCCGCACCCAGGCCTCGGGGACCGCGTACCTCTCCGTGTTCCGGATCGCGGGGTGCACGGCGTTCCTGGCCTACGGCTTCGCCTACATCCCCACCACGATCTGGTTCAAGCGGCCGTGGTCCGCCACCCTCAAGGACCTGTTCGATGCCCTGGTCTACGGCCTGATCACCGGCGGCACCTTCGGCTGGCTCTGGCCCCGGGGCTAGCCTCACGGTTTCTTCACGTCCACGGCGGTAGACTCCGCGGCCGGTTACGTTCCAGCCGCGGAGTTCCCGTTTCCACCCCCGACCCCAAGCCTCCCATGCGACTGCCGAGACTGCTCTCCCTGTTCGCCCTGCTGCTCCTCGCGACCGCGCCGGTGCGCGGCCAGGACCCGCTCGAGGGCGAGTACCCCGGGCTCGAGACCGGGAAGATGTGGACCTTCGACGTGCCGCCGAAGGACTACTGGGCCAAGCGCTACAATTTCACCCCGACCGACCAGTGGCTGGACCATGTCCGGCTCTCCGCGGTGCGGTACGGCGGCGGCTGCTCCGCCTCGTTCGTCTCCGGCGACGGGCTGGTCATGACCAACCATCAGTGCGCCCGGGCCTGCATCGAGAGCACTACCAAGGAGGGCGAGGACTTCCTCACCAACGGCTTCTACGCCTCCCGCCGGGAGGACGAGCGGGTCTGCCAGGGATTGTTCCTGGACCAGCTGCAGCAGATCACCGACGTGACCGACCGCGTGAGCCGCTCGGCGGCCCCGACCGCGGACGCCAAGACCGCGGCCAGCCAGCGGGCCAAGGCGATCAAGGCGATCGAGGACGAGTGCGGGACGACCGAGCCGGACGCGGCCTGCCAGGTGGTGAGCATGTACCGGGGGGGGCAGTACAAGCTGTACCGGTTCCATCGCTTCAAGGACGTGCGGCTGGTCTTCGCTCCCGAGGGGCAGATCGCCTTCTTCGGCGGCGACCCGGACAACTTCACCTATCCCCGGTGGAACCTGGACATGTCGTTCGTCCGGGCCTGGGTGGACGGCAAGCCCGCCGCGACGCCGCACCATTTCGTGTGGAGCCAGAGCGGCGCCCGGGAAGGGGACCTCACCTTCGTGATCGGGAATCCCGGCTCCACCGGCCGGCTGAACTCGATGGCGCAGCTCGAGTTCCTGCGCGACGTGCAGTACCCGGCGCAGCTCGACCAGCTGCGGCGGATGATCGAGGCCTACCACGCGCTCTCGCGCGCCGACGAGGCCCGGGGGAAGGCGCTGCGCAACACGATCTTCGGACTGGAGAACACGCAGAAGGCGATCGCCGGCTACCAGACCGGGCTGGTGGATCCCCGGCTGATGGCGCACAAGCGGGAGTGGGAGCGGACCTTCCGGGCCCGGGTGGACGCCGACCCGGCGCTCCGGCGGCAGTACGGCCGGGCCTGGCAGGTGATCACCGACGTCTCCGCTCGCCGGAAGGCGATCGACGTGCGCCGCCGGTATCACGCCGCGGGCGCCTACGGCAGCCGGCTGCTCAACCTGGCGCTGGGGACGGTGCGGCATGCCGCCGAGACGGCGAAGCCGGACAGCGCCCGGCTGCCGGCGTACCAGGAGGCGAACCGCGCCGGGTTCGAGCGGAACCTGTTCGGCGGCGCGCCGATCGACGCGGAACAGGAGCGGACCCTGCTCACGGCCTACCTCACGGCGATGCAGCGCGAGCTGCCCGCCACCGATCCGGTGCTGCGGCAGGCGCTGCAGGGCCGGACGCCGGAGGCCGCCGCGGCGGCGATGGTGAGCGGGGCCACGATCACGACGGGCGATGCCCGGAAGGCGCTGGCCACCGGCGGCGCCGCCGGCCTCGCCGCGTCGGCGGACCCGTTCATCAAGCTCGCCCGTGTGATCGACCCGCTGGAGCGGGCGCTGACGAAGGAAGTGACCGACCTGAACGACCGGGAGGCGCAGGCCAACGAACTCGTCTCCCGGGCGCTGCTGGCGGTCTTCGGCAACAGCGTGGCGCCGGACGCCACCTTCAGCCTGCGGATCTCGGACGGTGAGGTGCGGCGCTACCCGATGAACGGCACGGTCGCCGCGCCGTTCACCTCCTTCAACGGCCTGTACGAGCGGGCCAGCGCCTTCGGGGGGCAGCCGCCCTTTGACCTGCCGCCGCGCTGGACCGAGCGGCGCGACTCGCTGACCCCGGACACGCCGTTCAACGCGGTGTCCACCAACGATATCATCGGCGGCAACTCGGGCAGCCCGGTGGTGAACCGGGACGCCGAGGTGGTGGGACTCATTTTCGACGGCAATATCGAGATGCTGCCGAACCGGTTCCTCTTCACCGAGCGGGTGGCGCGCTCGGTCTGGGTGGACTCCCGGGCCATCACCCATTCGCTGCGGCGGATCTACGACGCCCATCCGCTCGCGGACGAACTGGAAGGGACCCGCACCGCGCGGCCCGCGATGTAATCCCTTTCTCATCCCTCCCCCCGGCGGCCCCCCCCCCGCCCCGGCCCCGGCCGGTTACCCTACCAAAACGCGTGATAATGACAGGGGGATGGGGTGGTAACCCCAAGTGGTGGTGGGTC
>JAEUJI010000354.1 GCA_016794805.1 Gemmatimonadota bacterium | reverse complement strand
CGACTGCCGCCGGGACCGGCCCCTGCGGAGGCACGGCAACCGGCTCCTTCTCCTCCTTGACCAGTTCGATCGCGAGCGGGATGGCGGCGACCAGGATCGTCACCAGGGCCCAGACGGGCCAGGGGGGACTGGAACGTGGCTCGGTCATGCCGACCTCAGGGGGCATAGCGGATGAGATGGTGGCGGATGCCGATCCGCCGCTGCGGGAGAAGCTGCAGGCCGGGCCGGTCAGGCGCAAGCGAGGAAGAGTGCGCTCCCCGGGCGCGGCCGGCCTACCCCGGAAGGACGAGGGGACGCAGCAGCAGGGCCCAGAGGTAGAGCCCCACGCCATACACCGTGTGGGTCATCAGGCTCTTGAGCCGCGCCTGGGTGGGGTTGGGCGTCTTCGACGCGGCGATGCCGAGCCCGAACGCCGGCTGCATGACGAGGTAGGGCACCAGCGTCGTCACCACCCCGAAGGCCAGGGCGGGGAGCAGGGTGGGGCGCTCCAGCCAGCTCCATGACGCGAGCGAGACGAAGAGCAGCGCGAAGACCACGCCGATGGAATAATGCGCCATCCACCCCATGGCACACTCATGCCGCCGCGGCGGGGCGGCGGCGATGCTGGGGTGCGTGAAGGCGCCGCCCGGCATGTGCAGGATCCAGCGCCCGAGCAGGCAGTAGCTCAGCGACGGGATGTTGAAGCCGCGCTTCAACACCAGCGCCCAGAGGTCGATCAGCAGCGTGGCGCCGAGCCCGGCGAGGATCGCGGCGAGGATGGATGGCGCTGGCGGGATCATTGGGGGAGTGGCTTGAAGCGTCGCGCCAGCAGCCCCGTCGCCTGGGTCAGGTCGAGGTCGGCGAGCAGCAGGCCGGCCTCGCCGTGGGGCTGGAAGGCCAGCAGGGTGCCATCGGGGGCGGCGACCGCGGAGGTTGTAGGGGATCCCGGGCTGGCAAAGTTCACGGAGGCAAAGTAGCAGCTGTTCTCCGCCGCACGGCAGAGCACCGCCTTCTCGTGAAACGAGTTGGCGGGATCCCCGAAACTCGCGGGCCGGTAGGAGTGTGCGTCGGCCTCGTGGAACTGCGGGTGAAAGACCACCTGCGCTCCCCGGCGCGCCGCCCAGCGGACCGTCTCCGGGTAGCGCCACCCCTCATGGCAGATCACGACGCCGAACGTCAGCGGGCCGATGCTGAAGAGCGTGCGATCGGTACCGGGGGTGTAGGTCCCCTCCTCGGAGGGATCGATCTGGACCTTGTCCTGGAAGCCCAGTTGCGTGCCATCCGGGCCGATCACCAGCGCCGACGCCAGCAGCTCCGGACCGACGATCCGCTCGGTCCCGAGCACCACCCCCACCCGATGGGCGGCCGCGCACCGGGCAATCGTGCTCCAGGCGCGCTCGAGGAAGGCGGCGTCGGGAGGCGGGAGCGGCCGCCCCGGCAGCCGGTAGCCGGGCACGAAGCACTCGGGAAACGCCACCACCATCGCCCCGGCCCGCGCCGCCTGCTCGATGGCGCCGGTGGCGAGCGCCACCGAGTGCTCCGCGCTGGCGGGGTGGGGGAGGTTGGCCAGGGCGATGCGGACCGTGGTCATGGCGGCACCGAGGTGGTGGTGTCCCGCCCCTCGTCCGTGCGCGGCTCGGGAAGGTCCAGCGCGCACAGCGCCTCGGCGCCGGCGCTCTCCGCCGCGAGCTCCCCGCTCCGCAGGGCGGCGCGGCTGAAGCGGAAGGGGAGGTGCGAGCTGGTCGGCCGGCCCGTGTCGTCCGGGCCACGGTACGCAAAGGCGACGTTCACCACCTGGAGGGTGTCGAAGCCTGGATAGGTGCGGCTCACGAACGAGGCGACCCTGAGCGCGAAGGCTGTCAGGGTGTCGCAGGGCGCATCCGCCGGGGGCTGGTTCACGAAGGTCACGGTCAGCGCCAGGCCGTCGGTGACGCTGACCCCGATCTCCTCGTGGTGAAACTCCCGAACCAGCGCGCGGCGGAGGGTCAGCAGGCCGTAGGCGTCCACGCAGCCGAGGGCAAGGAGGAGGGCGGCGAGGAGGGCGGCCAGTATGCTGCGGGAGTGGAGCCTGATGCCGTCCTCCGGGAGCGGTGCCACTAGGCCGGTGACTCCGGCCCTCGCGGAAGCGCGGGCGGCTCCTTCATCTGGGCCAGCATGCGCTCCGCGAAGTCCACCCGTTCCTGCAGCTCGGCCATCTCCTGCTGGAGCAGCACCACCTGGTGCGCGAGCTCCTCGTCCCCGCCTGAACCGGCCCGCAGCCGGGCTTCCTCGATGCGCAGGCGCTGCAGCTTCACGATGACCGCGGAGATGATCCCCGTGACCGCGAGGCCAAGGAAGACGATGGGGATGATGATCGAGAGCCCGTTCATGGTCCTGCTCCGAAAGTGGGGAGGTCGCCAGGAGCTGAAAGCTAATGAAGGCGCCTCAACGGCCGGCCGCCTTCGCCGGTCGCCCTACCGGAGCGAATCCAGGCGGCGCTGCAGCGACGCCGACAAGTCCCCCGCCGGGTCCCATGTGATGCCTGGGGCCTGGCAATGGAAGCTCGCGGACTGCGCCCCGATCCACTGTTCGTAGTCCGACGTTTTGATCGTCACGAACGGCGTCCACTCCGCCGTGTCGCCCCCCTGCGCCGGCAGAAACTGCCCGCACAGCAGGTACTGCTCTTCACCGCCGGGGGTCCGGACGCGTCCCATGCGTACCTCGCGAAAGCCCACCGGATCCGGCGGCTGGTGGGTATGAAAATCAGTTGCGGCGGCCGTGAGCAGGAACTCCGCTGCGGAATCCGCGGCGGGAGTTCTCGCGGGGGTGCCGCTGCGCGCCCCCGAGCCGGCTCCGCAGGCGGCAAGGATGCAGGTGCCCAGCAGGATTGCAGGCGATTTCATGTTGCTGCTCCGTGAGGGTCGCCTGGCCACACC
>JAEUJI010000342.1 GCA_016794805.1 Gemmatimonadota bacterium | reverse complement strand
CGCGGGATGGGCATGGGGCACTGAGCCCGGACGGGCCCAGGCGCCCGCGTGCCTACGGCCGACGGACCCCGGCCCGGCGCAACTCCTCGGCGGTCATGGTGATGACGTCCACCCGGAGGTGGATCGGCGTGAGCGGCATGTCGGTGGAGTCCCGCGGCGCCGACACGATGCGCTCCACGACGTCCATTCCCTCGAACACCTGCCCGAAGACGGTGTAATTCCCGTCGAGCCGCGCCAGTCCCTGGCGGTTGGCCACGATGTAGAACTGGCAGCCGGGGTCGAGCTTCTGGGCGTTGTCATCGCGTCCCGCACCCACGGCGCCGTAGACGTGGCGCAGGCTGTCATGGAACTCGGGCGCGAGGAGATCCGGGAAGTGGCTGAATCCCTCCGGGGTATCGGGGCAGCCGCCCTGGGCCACGAAGTTGGGAATGACGCGGTTGAAGGTGAGGGAGTCCCAGTACTGCGTTGCCGCGAGCCGGAGGAAGCTGGCCTTGTGCTGCGGCGTGCGGTCATCGAGCAGGAATCGGATCTCGCCCAGTTCGGTGCGGATCCGGCCGACCTGGTAGGACTGCGCGGTGGCGGGAGCGGCGCACGCCGGGATGGCCAGGAGGAGCAGGGAAAGCGGGAGGCGGCGCATGGGGGTCGGGGTGCGGGGTGGGGGAGGGGCCGGCTGGACGCTGGAATCTCTCCCCCGGCGCGGGCAGGGCAAGGGCCCTTCGATCCGTTCGGGCCCGCTCCGGAAGCTGGAAGCCCCGCCGGCGGTACCGCCAGCGGGGCTTCGGGCACTGCAATGGGCGATGAGGGGCTCGAACCCCCGACCTCGCGCATGTGAGGCGCGCGCTCTAACCAGCTGAGCTAATCGCCCGGACGGGCATCCCCGCTTTCCGGGGGCCGATAACCTACACTGGCGCACGGGGTTGGGGCAACCCCCGCCGGACCGGCAGGCGGCCCCCCCGAAGGGGCGAATGCGGGGCGCGCAGGTCCGCGCGCGCCTACCGTCCCCCGACGCGATGCGCCGCCAGCACCTCCTCCGGCGAGACCGTCGCCACGCCCCGCTTTCCGACCTCCACCCCCGCCGCCAGGTTGGCCAGCTGCGCCGCCTCCAGCACGCCGGCGCCGGCCGCGAGCGCGCTCCCGGCCCAGGCCGTCACCGTGTCCCCGGCTCCGGAGACGTCGTACACCTCGCGCGCCACGGCCGCGATGGCATGGATCGGCGCATCCGGCCGCCGCGGGATGAGTCGCATCCCCTCGGCCCCGAGCGTGAGGAGCAGGTGCTCCACGCCCAGCCGCTCGGCGGCGCCCCGCAACTCGGCGTCCGATGCGAGGTCAATGCCGGGGATCGCGGTCACCAGCTCCCGGCGGTTCGGCTTGAACACCGTGGCCCCGCTATACAGGAAGAAGGCGGCGAACTTGGGATCGGCCACCGTGGGGAGCCCACGGCCCCGCGCGGCGGCCATGGCCCGCGCGATCACGATCGGGTGCAGGGCCCCCTTGTCGTAGTCCTCGAACAGCACCACGTCGGCGGTCGCGATCGCCTCCTCCGCCAGCGCCGCCAGGCGCTCGCTCGCGTCGGTCGAGAGCTCGCCTGCCTCTTCCTCGTCGATCCGTACCACCTGCTGCCCCCGGGCAACCACTCTGGTCTTGGTGGTGGTGGGCCGCCCGGGCAGCGTCAGGAGGCATCGGCTGCCGATGCCGAGCCGGTCCAACTCCTGCCTGAGGGTCTCCCCCTTGCGGTCGGTGCCGACGATGCCCACGAGCTCTGCATGCGCCCCGAGCGCCGCCACGTTCGCCGCGACGTTCGCGGCTCCTCCCAGTGCCTGCCGCCGCTCGGTGACGTTCACCACCGGCACCGGCGCCTCGGGGGAGATCCGATCGATATCCCCGACCAGGTAGCGGTCCAGCATCGCGTCCCCGATGACGACCACCCGCCGCCCCCGCATCCCCTCCAGCAGGGCGGCGAGCCGGTCGCGGGTGAGTGGAGGAGCCTCCGGTACTCGCGCCAAGCTAGAACCGTCCCGTCCAGCCGGCGCCCAGCGTCGCCTGGATCCGGCCGACGAATTCGGTCCGGCTCCGGCCCGCGACATGATCCGCGTTCTGCCGCCGATGCACGCCGGCGTTGAGCCGGATCGAGAGCGGGCCCTGCTGGCCGCTGAGCCCCAGCGCCGCGCGCCAGGTGCGCTCAATGGTGCCGATGAAGAGCGTCGGGGTGTCCGCCAGCGCCGCGCCCGAGGGCAGTGAATCGGTGAGCCGCCCCTCCCCCTGGCGCAGCAGGGTGAGTTCCGGCGCGATCAGCCAGCCCCGCGCCACCGGGGCGCTGAGCAGGAGGGTCACCTGATCGTTGTCCGCGTAGTTCCGCCCGATGCCGACTCCCTCCTCCGTGAACCCCTCGAACGGGCGCGTCGTGCGGAAGGCGAGGCTCGACGCCTGGCTGTAGCCGGCCCGCCAGGCGAGGCGCCGCCCCAGCGGCCCCTCCGCTTGCACGGTGAAGGCGTAGCGATTGGGGATCCGGCCCGGATCGTACTGGAAGTCGTCCACGCCCAGCTGCAGCAGCAGCCGCCCGCGGCCCACGCGCCAGGTGAGATCGGCGCCGACCAGGATGTTGCCGTCGGCGCCCAGGCCGTACTGGTTGGCCAGGAGCAGCAGCGTCACCGGATTGCGATAGCGGTCGCTGAAGCTCCGTCCGGGGCCGGCCAGCACGGTGGTCTCCCACAACGCCAGCTCCAGCCGGCGGGTGACCGCGGCGCTCACCCGGTGATGAAAGAAGTACCGGTTGATGGCCTGCCCTGCGCTGTCCACCGCGTCCTCCAGCGTCGCCGCCTGGGCGGTGAGCCGGAGCCTCCGCGTTCCGATCTCGACGCCCAGCGTGGGGATGGGGTAGCCCGCATCGCTCAGCCCGACGCCCGGGAAGATGCCCGGTCCCCAGTTCTGCTCCATCTGGCCGTAGAAGAGACGGGCGTACTTGAATTGCGCGGAGAGGTAGGCATCGGGGTACCGGCCGGTGACGCGCAGGTCCCGGCGGCCGGTCCAGTCAGGGTCCTTCGCCAGTCGGGGCTCGATGGCCGGCCGGGTGACCACAACCAACGGCCCGTAGCTCGCCTGCAACCGGACCTCCGCGTACGGACGCACGCCATCGGGACCCGCCGGGTGAAGCGCACCGCGCCGCGCCTCCGTGTAACCCTGGCCGCCGCCCTCGAGTGCCACCTCCCAGCGGGCCTCGGCGGTGTCCTCCCGCCACGCCGCCCGGAGCATCGCCGCCAGCGCGCCATCCCGCAGGCTGCCGCGGGCGGCGGCGGAGTCGAGCGCCTCCAGCGCGTCGCGGCGCCGGAACGGGCGGCGCTGGGGCGAGGGGTCCTCGATCTCGCCCCGGGAGACCAGGTGCTCGAAGGCGGGGCGATGGGGATCATCGAGCGGGACGTAGGGCGACGACTGCGCGACCAGCGGGCCGGCACCGAGCAGGGTGACCGCCGTCACGACGCGGGAAAGCAGGGGCATCGGTCAAAGATACGAATTCCCTCCGCCCCCGCTATTTTGCCCCCCATGTCACTCCCCTTCCGGCTGGAGGCCACCCGCGGCGGCGTCCCGGAGTCGGTGCATCGGGTCTCGGTGGCGGTGGTGGACATGGCGGGGCGGCTGGTGGCGGAGTCGGGCGATCCGGGCCTGGTGGCCTTCTGGCGTTCGGCGGCGAAACCGTTCCAGGGGATGCCGCTGGTGGCCGAAGGGGCGGCGGACCGGTTCGGGTTCACGGCGAAGGAGCTGGCGCTGGCCTGCGCTTCGCATTCGAGTGAGCCGGCGCACCTCGACGTCGTGGACGGAATGCTCCGGAAGGTGGGGCTGGGTGAGGACGCGCTGGCCTGTGGCCCGCATCCGCCGCTCTCGCCCGCGATCGCCGAGCAGGTGCTGCGGCAGGGGATCCACCTGACCCCGCGGTGGAGCAACTGTTCCGGCAAGCACGCGGGGATGCTGGCCCTGGCCCTGGCGCACGGCTGGCCGGTGGCGGGGTACGAGCGGCTGGAGCATCCGCTGCAGCAGCGGATCCTCCGGGAGGTCGAGCGGTGGACCGGCGTCTCCGCCGCCAGCATGGCCCTGGGGGTGGATGGCTGCACCGTGGTCTCGTTCGGGCTACCGCTCAGCGCGATGGCGCTGGCCTACGCCCGGTTCGCGGTCTCGGACGACGCCGCGGCGGCGCGGCTCCGGGGAGCGATGGCCGAGTTCCCGGAGATGGTCGGCGGCCGGGACCGGCTGTGCACCGACCTGGGGGTGGCGGCACGGGGCAAGGTGATCGCCAAGCTGGGCGCCGACGGCGTCTACTGTGCCGCGCTGCCGGCGGCGGGGCTTGGGCTGGCGCTGAAGGTCGAGGACGGGGACATGCGGAGTCTTGGCCCCGCGCTCCTCGGCGTGCTCCGGGCGCTCGCGACGCGGATCGGGATCGGATTCGATCCTGGCGCGCTCGGTCAGGCGGTGGAGCGTCACGCCGAGCTGCCGATCGTGAACACCCGCGGGGTGGGTACCGGGGTACTGCGGGCGGTGGGGAGCCTGCGGTTTCCGGCGTAGCCCTGCGTCGGAATGACTGGATCAGGAACCGGGAGGGACCGTACACTCATGGCGAAGCAGGACCAGCTGGACCCGCAGACCCTCGCCCTCGTCCGTTTTGCGGCCGCGGTGGCCCAGGGGTACGAGCCCGAGCTCCGGCAGGGCGCCGCCGGATGCCGCGCGGCCCAGACGCCGGTGCCGTGGGTCGAGGAGCTGCTGCTGCAGTCGGTGCTCATGGCCGGGTACCCGCGCACGCTCATCGCCTTCACCCTCTGGCGGAAGGTGAGCCGGGTGCCTGCGCCGGCGTCGGATCCGGACGCCGACTATCGCCAGCTCTCGCAGTGGGCCGCCCGCGGCGAGGAGACCTGCGGCATCGTGTACGGGGCCAACTACAAGCGGCTGCGGGAGAACGTGCGGGAGCTGCACCCGGCGCTGGACCAGTGGATGATCACGGAGGGGTACGGCCGCACCATGGGCCGCCCGGGGCTGGACCTGCTGCGGCGGGAGCTCTGCATCGTGGCCCAGACGGCGGTCATGGAGGCGCCCCGGCAGCTGCATTCCCACCTGAGGGGGTCACTCCATGCCGGCGCCTCCTTCGGGCAGGTGGAGGCGGTGCTGTCCGTGGTCAATCCGCTCCTGTCCTACGATCAATGGAAGAAAGTGAAGGAACTGTGGCAGACGGTGAAGGACGGCTGGGACCCGGAGGAGTAGGGCGGCATCCAGGATCGGAGCACCATGTTCGTTGATCATGTCACCATTCGCGTCACGGCGGGCACCGGAGGGTCGGGGGCGGCGTCGTTTGCGCGCTTCAAGTACCGGCCCAAGGGGGGCCCCGACGGTGGCGACGGCGGCCACGGCGGGTCGGTCTACCTGCAGGCGGACCCGAACCTCGCCACCCTGCTCGACTACCGCTACCAGACCGCCTGGAAGGCGCAGCGCGGGCTCCACGGCAAGGGCAAGAACATGACCGGCGCCTCCGGCGAGGACCTCTACCTGCCGGTGCCGCCGGGGACGGTGGTGCGTGATGCCGAGACCGGGGAGCCGCTGGGCGAAGTCATGGGCAAGGGAGATGTCCTGCTCATTGCCAAGGGAGGCCGGGGTGGGCGGGGCAACTCGCACTTCACCTCCTCCACGCACCAGGCGCCCCGCGAATGGGAGCCGGGCGGGGAGGGGCAGGAGCGCCAGATCGAGCTCACGCTCAAGCTGATCGCGGACGTCGGTCTCGTTGGGGAGCCGAACGCCGGCAAGAGCACGCTGCTGTCGGTGGTCTCCGCCGCCCGGCCCAAGATCGCCGACTATCCCTTCACCACCCTGGAGCCCAACCTCGGCGTGGTCGGGCTCTCGGGGCACCGCACCTACGTGGTGGCGGACATCCCTGGCATCATCGAGGGGGCGCACCAGGGGAAGGGGCTGGGGCTCCAGTTCCTGCGCCACGTCGAGCGCACCCGGGTGCTGGCCCTGCTGGTGCCCCTGGACAGCCCCGACCCCCAGCAGACCTACAACCTGCTGCGGGGCGAGCTGCGCGCCTATAGCGAGGTGCTGTTCCAGAAGCCCCACCTGGTACTCCTCTCCAAACGGGACCTCCTGCCACCGGGAGAGCCGCTGCCGGAGCTCGACACCCCCGGGGCCATCGGGCTGCTCGCCTTTTCCGCGGTGGCCGGTTCCGGGATCGAGGACCTCAAGGAGTACCTGTGGAAGGCGGCCCACGCTGCCCGCACCGAGGACGCGAAGCTGGCGGAGTTCGGCGGGCCGATGGATGAGATGGATGTGGGGCCCCCCGAAGGGGATCCCGAATGGAGCTAGACGACGAGCGGTGCGCCTACGCGGCGCTGGCGCTGACCCCGGGAATCGGGGTACGACGCCTCTCGACGCTCCTCGCTGCCTGCCAGACCGCAACCGGCGCCCTCAGGGCGCCGGTTGCGTTTTTGGAGTCCTTGCCCGGGATCTCGCTCGCCGCGGCGACCGCCATTGCCAGCCGGAGTATTGAGGATGGCCGGCGAGCCCTGGCCCAGGTGGCGGCCCTCGGCGGCCACGCCATCTCGATAGAGGATGAGGGGTTCCCGGCCGTCCTGCGGGAGATCCCCGATCCGCCGACGCTGCTCTTTGCTCTGGGAGACATCTCGCTCCTGGGGCGCCCCGCGGTCGCGGTGGTGGGGAGCCGCGATCACTCGGCCTATGGCGGCGCGGTCTGCCGGGACCTGGCCGGGGTGGCGGCGCGGGCGGACCTCGTGGTGGTGAGCGGCATGGCCCGTGGCCTCGATGCGGTGGCTCATACCGCCGCGCTCGAGGCGGGTGGCGCCACGATCGGGGTCCTCGGCAACGGGCTCGGCGTGATCTACCCCGCGGCCAATCGCGAGCTTTACACCCGGGTCGGTGACCGCGGGCTGCTGCTCACCGAGTTCCCCCCGGGCGAACGGCCGGGGATCGGGAGTTTCCCCCGCCGCAACCGGCTGATCAGCGGGCTGGCCCGGGTGACCGTTGTGGTGGAAGCCGCGGAAGGGTCGGGGACGCTGATCACCGTCGGGACTGCCCTGGACCAGGGTCGGGAGGTCATGGTCGTTCCCGGGAACATCACCAGTCCGACATCCGTCGGCACCAATCGCCTGCTCTGGGACGGCGCCACGCCGCTCCTCGACGCCGCGGACCTGCTGGAGCAGTACCCGGAGTTGGCGGGTACCGGAAAGCGCTCCGGGAGCGTCCCGCCCCGGCCCACGCTCACCGGCGATGCCGCGACGGTCTACGGGCTCCTCGAGAGCGGGCCACTCGGGCTGGACGAGGTCGTCCGGCGGTGCGCCCTGCCGGCGCCGCAGGTCCTGGCCGTGGTGACGGGACTCGAACTCACCGGCCATCTGGGGCGCCGGGGCGGGATGATCTGCCGGGGAGATGGGCGGTAGCGGCGGTAGACGACGCCCCGTCCTGCCTTCCTGCCCCCGTCCTCCCCTCCGCGCTGGCGGGCGGCCCCAAGGGCCGCCCTTGCGGGGCCATTGCAGGACACCGTTCTCCCCTTCCGGCGCGCTTTCCCTTAAGTTTAGGCGCACCCACTACTTCCGAGCCTGATGAGCAGCATCGCCGGCGCGACCTGTCCCCGTTGCGGCAAGCCGATCTCGGCTGGCGCGCGCTTCTGCATGGAGTGCGGGCTGGACGTGTCCGGCGAGCAGGGCAACGTGGCCACGGCCATGATGCCGGCGGCCGCGGAGGCGGACGCCAACGCGCTGGCGCTGGAGATGCTGAAGCAGGCCACCCTGGGCGACTACGAGATCCTGCGGGAGCTCGGCCGCGGCGGCATGGCGACGGTCTACCTGGCGCATGACATCGCGCTGGACCGCAAGGTCGCGATCAAGGTGATGGCGCCCGCGCTCATCCTGATGGGCGAGGGCATGAGCGAGCGCTTCAAGCGCGAGGCCCGCACCGCGGCCAACCTGGCCCATCCCCACATCATTCCGATCTACACGGTGAAGAGCAGCGGCAAGTCGCTGTTCTTCGTCATGAAGTTCATCGCCGGCCGCTCGCTGGAGCAGATCATCAAGGACGTCGGCCCCATGCCGGTGCCGATGGTCAAGGCGATCCTGCAGCAGGTGACCAGCGCGCTGGGCTATGCTCACCGGCACGGCATCGTGCACCGCGACATCAAGCCCGCCAACATCATGATCGACGAGGAGGGCTTCGCCGTCGTCACCGACTTCGGCATCGCCAAGGTGGCGGAGAACCGCGCCCTGACGATGACCGGGATCGCGGTGGGCACCCCGTCCTACATGAGCCCGGAGCAGTGCGCCGCCAAGGACATCACCGGGAAGTCCGACCAGTACAGCCTCGGCGTCGTGGCCTACGAGATGCTTACCGGGAAGCAGCCCTTCGAGGGCGACTCGGCGATGGCGATCATGTTCGCCCACTTCAACGAGCAGCCCAGGCCGGTCGGGGACCTCCGCGCGGACTGCCCGCCGGAGGTGGCGCAGGCGGTCATGCGCATGCTGGAGAAGGCGCCCGACAAGCGCTACGCCTCCATGGAGGAAGCCGCCAACGGGATCGGGGCCCATCCCCTGGCGCATGACGACCCGATCCGGCTGCAGCTGGTGGCGCTGGCCAAGAAGGGGAGCACCCGCGAGATCCTCGCGCAGGTGACCCCGGCACCCACCAGCCCGGTGCCCCCGGCCCGGACCCGGCAGGTGGTGGATGCCCCCACCACGCCGATTCCCGCCCCGCGGGTCGTCAGCCTCTCGGTGACTCCCGGGCGCAGCGACCTGCACGTCGGGGACGCCATGCAGTTGACGGCCACCCCGCGCGTCGCCGGCGGCACCGCCCCCGGTGTGGCGGTGCAGTGGACCTCGAGCGACCCCGCCATCGCCACGGTCACCGCGGCCGGGCTGGTCACCGCCCACGCGCCGGGGGCGGCGGCGATCACCGCCACCGTGGATGCGGTGAGCGCCAAGGCGCAGGTGACGGTCACGCCGGTGCCCGCGGAGCTCGTGCTGATCGAGCCGGCGGAGGCGCAGCTTTCCGTCGGGGACGACCTGGCGCTCAAGGTGGTGGTCCGCGACCGGCACGGGGTCGAGCTGCACGACCGCCCGGTGGAATGGAGCATGAGCCCGGCGGGGGTGGTGCAGCCGGGCGCGCCGGGCCGGGTGCGCGCCCTGCGCGAGGGCGTGGTGGAGATCGTGGCGCTGTGCGAGGGAGTGAAGGGCAGCGCCCGGATCTCGGTGACGCCCGCCCCGGTCGCGGTGGTGACGGTGACGCCCGCCGAAGCGGAGGTGCGCGTCGGCGACACGGTGACCCTCGCGGCCACCCTCGCCGACAAGGCCGGCGCCGCGCTCAGCGGCCGGGCCATCGCCTGGCGGTCCGCGGACGAGAAGCTGGCGGCGGTGTCGGCGGCCGGCGTCGTGACCGGCCTCGCGGCCGGGGCGGCGCGCATCCTCGCCAGCGCCGAAGGAAAGCAGGCGGAGGCGAGGATCCACGTGCTCCCCGCCGCCGTGGCCTCGGTGAACGTGGTGGCGCCGGAGCCGATCCTCGCCGGCGGCAAGCTCACCCTCGTGGCGCAGGTGAAGGATGCCCGGGGGAAGGCGATCGGGGATCGCGAGGTGAAGTGGAGCTCGTCGTCCCCGGCGATCGCCATCGTCACCCGGGACGGCACCGTCACGGGCATGGCGGCGGGCACCGCCAAGGTGACCGCCGAGGTCGAGGGGAAGTCATGGACGGTGAGCGTGACGGTGCTGCCCGTGCCCGCCGCGACGGTCACGATCGAGGGCCCCGCGGACCCGCTGGCGCCCGGGGGCACGGCCACCCTCAAGGCAGTCGTGAAGGACGCGAAGGGGCTGCCGCTCTCGGGCCGTGAGGTGCAGTGGAGCAGCAGCGCGCCGAAGGTCGCCGCGGTCACGGGTCAGGGTGTCGTGACCGCGCATGCCCCCGGTTCGGCGGTGATCACCGCCACCGTGGAGGGGAAGAAGGCGGAGCACCGGGTGACGGTGCCGGCGCCGCCGCCGGTGGTGGAGGCAAGGACCGAAGTGGTCCCGCCGCCGGTGGCCCCGCCCGCACCGCGCGCCCCCGAAGCGAAGACCGAGGTCATTCCGCCGCCGGCGCGCAAGCCCGCGCCCGTCGATACCGTCGGTACCGTCGATACTGTCCGTACCGCCGGCGGCAAGGGCAAGCTGATCGGCGTCGTGGCGGGGATCGCGGTGCTCGCGGCGCTCGGGTACTTCGCGCTGCGACCGCAGGTCGAGGAGATCCCGCCGGCGCCGGTGCTGCTGCCGACGGCCGCCGCCGCGGTGGCGAGCGTAACGGGTACCGGCGAGGCGGCGGAGATCGCGGTGGGCCGCACCGCGCAGCTGGCCGCGGTGCTCAAGGACGCCGACGGCAACGAGATCCAGGGCCGGGCGGTGAGCTGGGCCTCGAGCGACGGCGCCGTCGCTGAGGTCTCCGGCCTGGGCGCGGTGAACGGCCGCAAGGCCGGCAGCGCGACCATCACCGCGGAGAGCGAAGGGAAGCGG
>JAEUJI010000329.1 GCA_016794805.1 Gemmatimonadota bacterium | reverse complement strand
CCTGATCCTTGAGCGGGAGCACTTTCCCCGGTTCCACATCGGGGAGTCGCTGCTGCCCGCGGGGTGGGACCTCTGGGAGAAGATTGGCGCCACCAAGGCCATCGAGGAAGCCGGATTCGTGCTGAAGCAGGGGATCATGTTCGGCATGTTTGAGAATCCCGAGGTCAAGCTCCTGACTGCGGAGTATCCCCAGTACTTCGTGCATCCGTGGACCTTCCATGTTGAGCGCGCCAAGTTCGACGAGCTGCTGCTCAACAACGCGCGGGCGCAGGGCGCCGAGGCGCGTGAGGGCTGGGCGGTGAGCGAGGTGCTCTTCGACGGGGATCGCGCCGTCGGCGTGATGGCCGCCCCTGAGGGCGGGCCCATGCACCGGATCGAGGCCCCGATGGTGGTGGACGCCACCGGACGGGACTGCATGATCGCCCGCCGGATGGGATGGCGCCGTCCGGACCCGGTCCTCAACAAGATCGCCCACTTCACCCACTTCAAGGGGGCGTTCCGGCGCAACTCAAAGGACGTCGTCGACATCGGCCCGGTGTTCGAGGGGTCGGTCACCACCGACATCTACACCATTGACGGCGGCTGGATCTGGTACATCCCTCTGGCCGACGACATCGTCAGCGTGGGGGCGGTGCTGGACGCGCGCCATGCGAAGACCCTGGGCGACACCCCGCAGGAGCGGTTCGAGCGGGCCATCGCGGCCTCCCCGACGGTGCGCCAGATGGTGGGCGACTCGGACCAGCAGATGGAGATGCAGACCATCTCCAACATCTCCTACCTGAACGACCAGTTCGTGGGGAACGGGTTCGTGCTGGTGGGCGACGCCTCGATGTTCGTGGACCCGATCTTCTCGGCAGGGGTGACACTGGCGATCCGCGGAGGCGTCTACGCCTCCGAATGCATCCTCGACTGCTTCAAGCACCAGGATTTCCGCGCCGAGCGCCTGCGGCCTTACGAGACCCGCATCAAGCATCCGATGCAGTCCATCTTCAAGATGATCTACAACTGGTACAGCATCCTGGAGCGGAAGGACAGCAACAACATCATCAACCGCGCGCGGCAGATCCCCCTGCTCCGGGAGCGCTTCATCGTGCTGCTGAGCGGCGGCTACGACCGGATGGACCTGGAGCGGATCCTTGTCGCCGCGGGCGAGTCCCCCGACGACCTGTCGCATTCCACGCTCGCGCATGCCCCGCCCATGTCCTGAGGCGCCCGGCCTGAGCCTGCCTCCCGCGCCCGCGCCCCGGGCGGGGGCGGCTCATGGTTGAGTTGCTCCAGGCCGCCCCGGCGGCGGCGCCGGTGAGCGGCCCGGCCCTGGTCAGTTACGTCCTCCTGGACGTCTGCCTCATCGTCGCGCTGGCCCGGCTGCTCGGCGGCCTCATGCAGAAGCTGCGGCAGCCGCGGGTCGTCGGCGAGATCCTCGCCGGCGTGCTCCTTGGCCCCACGCTCCTGGGACCGGCCTCGTTGCGGCTGGCGCCCGTCGAGGCCCGGGGCGTCATCGCGAGCATCGCGACGATCGCCCTGATCCTGTTCATGTTCCTGGCCGGCGTGGAGTACGACCTGGGCCGGGTGCGCGGACGGGGGAGACAGGCGGTGACCCTGGCCCTGTCCGCCGTGGCCATCCCGGCCCTGCTGGGGTTCCCCATTGCCGCCCTGATCCACAGCCCCGCCTATGCCGGCAGCGCCGGCGCCGAGCTGCTGCCCTTCGCGCTCTTCGTGGGGGCGGCGCTTTCGGTGACGGCCTTTCCGGTGATGGCCCATATCCTCATGGAACGGGGGGAGCTCAACTCCCCCATGGGATCGCTCGCGGTGGCCAGCACGGGGATCATGTCCATCCTGATGTTCAGCTACATCGGGTTCGCCGGTGCCGTGGCGGCTGCCACGGGGCTCGCGGACTTCGCCATGAGAAGCGGCCTCGTCCTCTGCTTCGTCGCCGGCGCCTGGTTCGTGGGGCGGCCCCTGCTCCGCCGGCTGCTCCCGGAGCGCCCGTCCGGCCCTCCCGTCACCGGCGACGGCATGGCGGTGGTCTTCGCGGGGATGGTCCTCTTCGGGCTCATCGGACACGTGATCGGGATCCACGCGATGGTGGGCGGCTTCGCCTTCGGGCTCATCGTGCCCGACGTCCCGGCCCTCCGCCGCGCCATCGCGGACCGGCTCCGGGACATCGCCATGATCTTCCTGCTGCCGATCTTCTTCGCCACGGCGGGCTTCTCCACCGACTTGAAGCTGCTCGACGGGCAGAGCCTGATGGCGGCGGCGCTCCTCCTGGCCGGCGCCATCGGCGGCAAGTTCCTTGCTGCCCTTCCCGCCCGGGCCTTCGGCTTGAGCTGGCCGGAAATCGGCGCCCTGGGCGCGCTGTTCAATACCCGCGGGCTCCTGGTGCTGGTGGCCGGCCTGATGGGGCTCCAGCTCCGGATCATCACACCGCTTACCTTCACGCTCATCGTGGTGGTGGCGCTGGTGACGAATCTCATGACCCTGCCGCTGCTCCGATGGTTCGCCCGGGAGCCGGCCCCAGAGAGCTCCAGGCTGTCGCGGGTGATGCAACCGTAGGACGCGCGGGACCCGAACCGGCCGGAACGCCGGCGACCGGCCACCTGGCCTGATGAGGAATCCATCGATGCAGACGGACTCGGAGCGGTTTGACGTCGCCATCATCGGTGGCGGCCCGGGCGGCTCCTCCACCGCCACCATGCTGGCCAAGGCCGGCAAGCGGGTCGTGGTGTTCGAGCGGGAAAAGTTCCCCCGCTTCCACATCGGCGAGTCCCTCCTGCCCGGGGGCTGGGAGCTGTGGACCCGGCTGGGCCTCGGCCCCAAGCTCGAGGCCGAGAACTTCCCGGTGAAGCAGGGGATCAACTTCGGGATGTTCAACGCCCCGCCCGAGACGGACACCGTCCTGCTCACCGCGGAATACCCGATGTTTTTCGACCGCTCCTACGCCTTCCACGTGGAGCGGGCCCGGTTCGACGAGATCATGCTCGAGCATGCCCGGGAGCACGGCGCCGACACCCGCCAGGAGTGGACGGTGCACGAGGTGCTGTTCGAGGGAGACACCGCGGTCGGCGTCATGGCCGGCCCGAACGGCCAGCCCCCCCACCCGGTGTATGCCAAGGTGGTCGTGGACGCCTCGGGCCGCGACTGCCTCCTGGCCCGGAAGCTGGGCTGGCGGAACCCCGATCCGGAGCTCAACAAGATCGCCCACTTCACCCACTTCCACGGGGGGTGGCGCCGGGACCCGGACAGCATCATGCCGAAGGACGCCGTCATGCCCACCTCCACCACGACCGATATCCACGCGATCGAAGGCGGGTGGATCTGGTACATCCCGCTCCGGAATGACATCGTGAGCGTCGGGGCGGTGCTGGACGCGCGCTTCGCCAAGACCCTCGGCGAGAGCCCGCAGGAGCGGTTCGAGAAGGCGGTCGCGAGCTGCGTCCAGGTCCGGGGCTGGCTGGCGGGGACCGAGCAGACGATGGAGATGCACACCATCGCCAACATCAGCTACCTGAACGACTGCTTCGTGGGCAACGGTTTCGTGCTGGTGGGCGACGCCTCGATGTTCATCGACCCCATCTTCTCGGCGGGCGTGACGATCGCCACCCGCGGCGGGGTGTACGCCTCTGACACCATCCTCGAGTGCTTCGCGGCCAACGACTTCAGCGCCGAGCGGCTCAAGGCCTACGAGACCCGCATCCGGCTGCCGATGAGCCGGATCTTCAAGATGATCTACAACTGGTACCGGATCCTCGAGCGGCAGGACGCAAACAACATCATCAGCCGGGCGCGGAACATCCCCATGCTCCGCGACCGGTTCATCACCCTGCTCTCGGGCGGCTACGAGAAGGTGGACATGGAGCAGATCATGGCCGCCGCCGACGAGGCGGACGACAGCTACCTGCTCCGCTAGCGAAGGGGCCGGCGCCGGCGGCACCCGTCACGGCGACGGGTGGACCGGCCTGGCAACGAGAACCCCCCGGGTGGACCGGGGGGTTTTTCGTGCCCGTCGGCTGCCCCCGCGGCCCGGGCGCTACAGGCCGAGGGACCGGGCGATCAGGTTGCGCTGGATCTCGGAGGTGCCGGAGTAGAGGGTGCCGCCCACGGCGTCCCGCAGGTCCCGCTCCACCTCGTATTCCGTGGTGAAGCCGTAGCCGCCGCGCACCTGCACCGCGTCCAGGCAGGACTGCACCATCGCTTCCCCCAGGAACAGCTTGGCGACGGCGGCGTCCGGACCGGGATTGCGGTCGTGCTGCTTGGACCAGGCCGCCTTGTAGAGCAGGAGCCGGGCGGCCTCCAGCCGGACCTTGATGTCCACCAGGCGGTTGGCCACCGACTGGAACTGGCCGATCGGCTTGCCGAACTGCTTGCGTTCCCGGACGTACTGGGCGGAGGTCTCGAGCAGCCGCTCCATGGTGCCGATGTTGCTGGCGAGGATGCAGCCGCGCTCCCATTCCATGGAGTCATTGAAGATCTGGACCGCACGCCCCTCCCGCCCGAGGCGATTGGCCGCCGGCACCCGGCAGTTGTCGAAGATGAGCTCCGCCATGGGCGAGGTCCGGAGCCCCATCTTCTCGATCTGCTTGCCCACGGTGAAGCCCGGCGTGTCCTTCTCCAGCACAAACGCGGTGAGCCCGAGCGCCCCCTTGTGGCGGTCGATGGTCGCGAAGACCACGAACAGGTCGGCCGCCGGGGCCTCGCTCACGAAGGTCTTGGTGCCGTTGAGGATGTAATGATCCCCCTGCGGCTCGGCGATGGTGCGGAGGGCGAAGGCGTCCGAGCCGGAGTCCGGCTCGCTCATGCCGTGCGCCCCGACCCACGCCCCGCTGTTGAGCTTCGGCAGCCAGGCCTGCTTCTGCGCCTCGGTGCCGAAGCGGAGGATCGGCATCTGGACGCTCCACATCTGCGCCGCCAGCCCGAAGAGCAGCCCGTTGTCCGGGCAGGCGTAGCCGAGCGCCTCCATGGCCAGGATGGTGGTGAGGATATCCATCCCCCCGCCGCCATACTGCTCCGGGAAGGGCAGCCCCTGGATCCCGAACTCGCCGCAGCGGCGCCAGTGCTCGTGGTTGAAGCGGCTCTCCCGGTCCCGGGTGATGAGGTCATCCCGCAGCGCCTTGCGGGCGAACTCCACCACCGCGGCCCGGAAGGCGAGCTGCTCCTCGGTCCAGGCGAACTCCATCACATGTACCCGTCGCGCCGCAGGGTCTCGAGGCCGCCGCCGTCGTCCTTGTCCTGCGCCCGCCCCGCCCGCTCGGCGATGTTGGCGAACTTGCCGGTCTTGAGCTCGGCGATGATCTCCTGGACGTTCCGGCTGGTGGATTCGACCGGCTTGGTGCAGGGCCCGCAGCCCAGCGAGCGGTAGCGGATCCCGGTGCCGTGGTCGTAGTACAGGGACACCGTCGGGATGTTCTCCCGCTCGATGTACTCCCAGATGTTGAGCTCGGTCCAGTCCAGCAGCGGGTGGATCCGCAGGTGGGTCCCCGGCGCGAAGTCGGTCTTGTACTGGTTCCAGAATTCGGGCGGCTGGTCCCCGACGTCCCAGGTGGACTGCTGGTTGCGGGGCGAGAAGTAGCGCTCCTTGGAGCGGCTCCCCTCCTCGTCCGCCCGGGCGCCCACGATGACCCCGGTGTACGGCTCGCTGTTCTTGTCGATCTCGTACGCCTTCTTGGCGTGGTTGAACTTCCACCGCGGCCATTCCCCCGACAGCGTCTTCTTGAGCGCCTCGGTCTTGAGCGCGCCGCAGCAGGCGATGCGGTCGATGGCCCCGTCCGGGAAGGTTCGCTTCTCCTGGAGCGCCTGCACGTTCTGGCCGTAGATCAGGTTGAGGTTCCACTCCGCGGCCAGCCGGTCCCGGTACTGGATCATCTCGGCGATCTTGAACGAGGTGTCGATGTGCACCAGCGGAAAGGGGACATGGCCGTAGAAGGCCTTCCGCGCCAGCCAGAGCAGCACGGTCGAGTCCTTGCCGATCGACCAGAGCATGCACAGGCTCTTGAAGTTGGCGTAGGCCTCGCGAAAGATGTGGACGCTCCGGGCCTCGAGCTGGTCAAGGTGATCCATCGTCTGGGCGGTGTTGGTCATGGGCGGTGTTCCTCCAGGTAGCGTAGCACCCGGGCGACGGCGTCGTCCACCGGCAGGTGCGTGGTATCCAGCGTCAGGTCCGGCGCGGCGGGGGCCTCGAACGGGTCGTCGAGCCCGGTGAAGTGCTTGATCTCCCCCCGCAGCGCCCTGGCGTACAGGCCCTTCACGTCCCGCCGCGCGCACTCGTCGAACGGCGTCGAGACCCAGATCAGGTGGAAGTGGCGCGACAGCGACCGCACGAATGCGCGCGACTCCTCATACGGCGAGACCAGCGAGGCGATCACCGTCACCCCGTGCCGCTCCAGCCGGCTCGCCACCCAGCCGACCCGCCGGATGTGGGCGTCCCGCTCCGGGCGGGTGAAGCCGGTGGCGGGAAAGATGTCCCGGATGGCGTCGCCATCGAGGTACTCGACCGGCTCGCCCCGGGCCTCGAGCGCGTCCACCACGCGCCGCGCGATGGTGCTCTTGCCCGAGCCGGAGAGGCCGGTGAACCAGATCACCCGCCCGGTGGCGCTCCCGGTCTCGAGTTCGCTGTCCGCCAGGCCGATGACGAAGCCCTGGTTCCGGAGCTCCGGCTGGTTGTACACCAGCGTCGAGGCCCGCGGCCCCCGCAGCCCGGAGTTGCGGAAGATGCAGTCCCCCGCCGCCACGTCCCACTCCATCGTGGGGCCCAGGCGCGGATAGATGTCCGCCTTCCCCTCCGCCACCCAGCAGAACTTGAGCGAGCTCCCGGCCGGCACCCGTTCCGCCACCCGGATGGTCTGCAGGTACGCCTCGAGCTCCTTCGAGGGGTGCGAGCGGCTCTCCGCCACCCGCAGCGCATGCTGCGGCAGCGGCGGGCGGCTGGTGATGCGCGCCGGGGCCCCGCCCCCCTCCCGCTTCCACGAGCCGAGGCCCTGCCCCGCGTAGTACAGCAGGTCGAGGGCCGGGGCGTAGATCACGCCGAGCACCGGCACGCCGCCGTCGATCAGGGCGATGTTGACGGTGAACTCTCCGTTCCGCTGGATGAACTCCTTGGTCCCGTCGAGCGGGTCCACCAGCCAGAAGCGGGGCCAGGCGCGGCGGGTGTCGAAGGCCGGGAGTTCGGCCTCCTCGGAGATGACCGGGATCGCCGGATCCCAGTCGGCCAGCGCCCGCGCGATCACGGCGTGGGCCGCGTGGTCCGCCGCGGTGACCGGCCCCTTGTCGCCCTTCTGCTCCACCTTCACGTCGGCGTGGTAGTGGGCGAGCGTGGCGCGCCCCGCCTCCACCGCGATCTCGGCGAGGCGGACCATCGCGTCCGGGGAGACCGTCACCCGGGTGGCCGCGGCGATCACCGCGCCCCCTTCCCCTTGCGGGGCGGTACCGGCAGCAGCGAGTCCAGCAGGTGGACCAGCTCCGCGCGGCGGCCGGCGAGGGTCGAGTCGGCGGAGCGGTCGGCGGTCTCGAGGGGATCGGCGTAGAGGTCGAAGAACCCGCCCCCCTTGGTCATCTCCACCAGGTGGTCGCGGCCGTGGGCGATGGCCCGGTAGAAATCGCCATTCTCCCGCTCGACGCTCATGAGGACCGGCTCCGGGGTGGTGTCCGGCGCCGGGCCGAAGAACCGCAGGAGCGAACGGCCCGGCAGCGTCCCCGCCGGGGCGCCCGTCAGCTGCAGGACCATCGCCGGCACGTCCCGGAGCGAGACCGGCTGTGCAACCCGCGCCCCGGCCGGCAGCGCGGCGGGGTAGCGCACCAGCAACGGCACGTGGGTGAGCTGGGTATAGAGGCTGTTGCCGTGGCCCTTGAGTCCGAATTCCCCGAAGTGCTCGCCATGGTCCGAGGTGATGATCACCAGGGTCTGGTCCAGGATTCCCCGCGCCTGGAGCGCGGTGAAGAGCGAGTCGATCTGGTGGTCCACGTACCCGAGGGTGGCCTGGTACGCCTCGCGCTCGCGGGCAAACTCCTCCGGCGTGAACTTGTGCCGGTTGTCGTAGCCCACCTCGTGCAGGTAGTAGTGGTAGTTGTGCGCCCGCGGCTGGGTGCCGGTGGCGAACTTCGCGTCCCAGGCCGCCTCGGGGAGGTAGGGCTGGTGGGCGTCGTAGTAGTTGAGGAACGCGAAGAAGGGCCGCCCCTCCGGCTTCCGGTCCAGCCAGGCCAGCAGGTTCCGGTGCAGGTCCCCCGCGCTCTTCCGGCCGCTCATCTCGTGGTTGTCGAGCAGGCGGCGCAGCCCCTTGATCCCGGTGAGCTTCCGGCCCAGGGACGAGCTGACGACAAACTCCCCCGGCGTGAAGGGGTGGTCCTCGTAGTGGGCAAAGCCGCGGCCCAGCCCCCAGTCCCGGCTCACGTAGAGCAGGTTGGCGATGAACCCGCCGGTGAGGTAGCCGCGGTCCCGCAGCGCCTCGGCAAGGGTCGGGGTGGTGGCGTCAAGCGGCCGGTCCCACCGGGCCGAGAGCTCGTGGGCCCAGCGGCCGGTGAAGAGACTGGCGTGGCCGGGGAGCGTCCAGGGCGAGGTGGAGAACGCGCGCTCGAAGACCACGCCCTCCCGGGCCCACTTCTCCATGCCCGGCGTCGTGGGGCGCTCGAACCCGTACACGGAAAGCTCCATGGCGCGGACCGTGTCGAGCACCAGCAGCAGGACGTTGGTGGTGCCGGCCGCCGCCGGCAACGCCGCCACCGCCCGCCGCTCGGCCCGCCACTCGCGGACCGCGACCACGCCGCCGGCCAGGACCACCAGGCCCAGGAGCGCCGGCGCCAGGCGGCGCACGCCGCGGGCCACCCCCGCGGTCCGGCTCCGGGTGAGGCGCGCCGCCTGCACCCCGACGCCGGTGGCGATCAGCACCGCCGTGAGGTCGTAGAGCCGGGGGCGGAGGTACAGCAGGCAGAGGGTGAGGAGCCCGGCCAGCAGCCCGATGGCGACGGGCAGCGGGATCCGGCGGCGCAGCAGCACCAGCAGGCCGGCGAGGGGGAGGAACCAGAGCAGGTTGGAGACCGGGGCCATCCACACCACGTGGGCGCCGAGCCCATCCGAGGTGCGGGTCTGGGTGCGCCAGACATGGTACAGCACCTCCCCGATGCCGGTGAGGAGCCCCGCTGTCAGTCCCGCCAGCCAGAGCGTCGCGGCAGAGGCCGGCGCCGCGCCGGTCGGGCTGGAGGTGTCGCTCACCATGGACGGAAGAGGATGCCCTTGTCCTGGAGCAGGCGCTTGATCCGGTCGACGCCCTCCGACGCGGCCTCCTGGTCGCCCAGGATCATGTCGTAGCTCACGTCGGTGGTGACGTGATCCCCCACCCAGATCAGCTCGATCCGGTCCGGATCCACGGCGGTCTTCACCACCTCGAGGTCGTCCTGGGAGAGCTCCTGGGCCGTGACGATCAGGATGGCCCCCGCGTCGAGCATCATGTTGGAGACCTCGCCCAGGCGGCGCAGGTGCTCCTGCCGGTTCTCCGCCTTGCGGGCGATATCCGCGTCCACCCCGTAGACCACGTTCGCCATCCCGGCGAAGTACACCACCCGCCCGTCCTCGAACAGCCGGGACTCGAGGTCCTTGGCGAGGGTCTTCCGGTCCGCGTCGCGGGCGCCGGTGATCAGGATCAGGGAGGCCTTCTGGCTGTACTTCTCCGCCCGCCGCTCCGGCGGGATGATGCTCGGCTCCCACTTGAAGTTCCGGAGCATCACCTTCTCGCGGATGTCCGACTGGCGGTCCGACAGCGCCTCGCGGACGATGCCGCCGCCGCGGATCTCGTAGTCGTCCACGATGACGAAGCGGCTGGTGGCCGCCAGCTCGTCCGCCAGGTCGAAGGCGGCGGCGCGGTTCAGCTTGAAGGTGCATTCCGCCACGTCGTGGCGGTCGATCCGGTCCTTCGCCTCGCTGGCGTTCAGGTTGGAGGCGTCGATGACCCGGTGCACCTCCTCCAGCCGGCAGGGGACCCGGGCGGTGCCCACCTTGAGCATGTAGTCCCGCTTCTTCACCAGCGGGCTCTTGCCCAGCCAGAAGAGGCTCACCCGGATGCGGGTGGTAACCTCGGGCTTGTCCTGGCCGGCGATCGTCGCGATCTCCCCGCGGGAGACGTAGATCTGCTCGGCGAGGGTGAAGCCGGCGGCCTGGCCGGCAAACGCCTCCACCTGCGGGGGACGGTTGAAGGCCTCGATGGTCTTCACCCGGCTCTTCTTGCCCGAGGGGTAGAAGACGACCTCGTCCCCGACCCGGACCACACCGGTCTCGATGGTGCCGGAGACGATGCGCCGGTCATCTCCCTGGGCGGTGAACTTGTAGACGTCCTGCACCGGCATGCGGAACGGCTTGTCGAGGGCCGGCCGCTCGGTGTGAAACTGGTCCAGCGCCTCCAGCACGGTGGGGCCGTGGTACCATGGCATCGCGGCGGAGCGGGCGGCGATGTTGTCGCCCTCGCGGCCGGCCGCGGGGATGAAGCAGGCGGGGTGCACCCCGATCTGCGCCAGGAACGCGCTGTACTCCTTCACGATGCCGTTGAAATGGGCCTGGCTGTACTGCACCAGGTCCATCTTGTTCACCAGGATCGCCAGCTGCTTGATGCCCAGCATGGACATCATGTAGCCGTGGCGCCGGCTGTTCTCCTGCACCCCCTCCTTCGCATCGATCACCAGCAGCGCCGCCTCGGCCCGCGACGCGCCGGTGATCATGTTCTTGAGGAACTCGATGTGGCCGGGGGCATCGATGATGATGTAGTGCCGCTTGGCCGTATTGAAGAACACCCGGGCCGCGTCGATCGTGATCCCCTGCGCCTGCTCATCCTTGAGGGCGTCGAGCAGGAAGGCGTACTCGAACGGCTTGGCGGTGCGCTCGCACAGCGCCTTGACCGCCTCGAGCTTCCCCTCGGGCAGGGACCCCGTGTCCGCGAGCAGCCGGCCGACGACCGTGCTCTTGCCGTGATCCACGTGCCCACCGATCACGATGTTCATCCGTTCCTTCATCGCGTCCTCCGGCCGGAGGCCGGGGGCGGGGGCGGGCAGGGTCGAGGTCGTCATGGCGGGCAACCGTTCCGGGTTAGTTGGCGGTGCGCTTGAAGATCTTCTTGAAGAAGCCGGTGACCTGGCGCCAGAAGATCATGAGGGCGCCGCCGATGGCCCCGAGGATGGAGGTCAGCGGCAGCAGCTGGTCGGGACCGACGTACAGGGCCAGCTGGGCGGCGAGCATTGGGGTGTGCACAGGTACCTGCCTTTGGCGCGATGTTGTGTGGGTCATGGACCCCCGACGAGAGCCCACGGTGACACGGCCCAAGTGCAATAGCCATGCCATGTTACGGGCTCCGGCCGGGCCCTTCAAGACATTGCCGGACTTCACGATAGCCGCCGGTCCCACGGTCAGAACGGGCGGTAGATCACCAGGGCGCAGTATCCGAACCACAGCAGCACCGCGGCGATCAGCGAGCGGTCGGTGAGCAGGGTCTCGGTGGGGCTCCCCCCCTGGCGCTGGTGCACCAGGTAGAGGTAGCGGAACACCCCGTACAGCACGAAGACGGTGCTCCCGGTCAGGCCGTACGACCCCACTTCCGCCAGCTTCTGCTGCGACACGGTATACATGATGTACGACACCACCGTCACCGACAGCAGGACGGTGGACATCTGGTCCAGGAACATCGGGCTGTACTCGGTCAGCACGCTCCGGTGCTCGGAGGACTGCTGCCCCAGCAGCAGCAGCTCGTGCCGCCGCTTGGCAAAACCGAGGTACAGCGCCAGCAGCCCGCCGCAGAGCAGCAGCCAGATCGACGGGGCCACCGCGATGGCCGTGGCCCCGGCCAGCAGCCGCAGCACGAAGAACGCCGCGATGGTGAAGACGTCCAGCAGCACCACCCGCTTGAGCCAGAGCGTGTACAGGACGTTCAGGCCCAGGTAGGTGGCGATGATTGCCGCGAGCGCGGGGTGCACCGCCAGCGCGATCGCGAGCGCCAGCCCCACACAGGTGAGCGCCACCGCCAGCGCGCCCCCCACCGGGATGAGCCCCGCCGCCACCGGCCGGTGCCGCTTGGTGGGGTGGGCCCGGTCGGCGTGGCGGTCCACCACATCGTTGCCGGCGTACACCCCGCTGGCGACCAGGCAGAAGGCCACGAAGGCGGCGAGCGCCTGCTCCACCGACCGGAGGTCCGTGAACCGGCCCGAGAACACCAGCGGGGTGAGCACGAAGGCGTTCTTCACCCACTGCTGGGGCCGGAGGAGCCGGAGCCACGCGCCGATCACGGTCCCCCGCGACAGCGCCTCGGTGGTGCTCTTCATCCCGCCGCTTACCGCGCCGCCACCAGCCGGTTGTACACCGTCCCCACCACCCGCCCGAGCGCGTACCCCAGCACGAAGGCATAGATGAAGCCGATGATGCTCCCGACGAAGGTGACCGAGTAGCCGGGGAAGAACACCCGCAGCAGCCCCAGGTGCTTGCCTACCTCGGGGCCGCCCTTGAGCACCAGGATGTTGGTGGCCAGGAACAGCCCCACGCCGAGCAGCAGGCCGGAGGCGATGCCCCAGGAGCGCCCGTTGAGGCGCAGGATGACGTCGTTCAGGTCCTTCTCGTTCTGATCCATCGGTGCGGTCCGGGTCAGATGTGATCCAGGAAGTCGGCGGACTGGTTGAGCTCCGCCTTGGCGCGGATGACGAACACCGAGATCGCCACCGCCAGGTTGCGGCAGAAGGCGAAGAACCAGCCGCCCACGAAGCCGACGAACAGCCCCCACAGCCCGCCCACCAGGATGCCGGCCGGGGTCGGGGTATAGCCGGCGAAGTAGTTCCGGAGCAGCGCCATTTCGGGCAGTTCGCCCGGGGCGGCGCGGAGCACGTAGATCGCCGTGAACCCCGCGATCAGGAGCCCGAGCGCCGCGCCCACCGCAAGCCCGAAGGCCCGCTTGTGCAGCGGCGAAAAGGCGAGCGCGAGCGCGGGCGGCAGCGAGCCGTCCATCGGCGTCGACCGGCGAGGGCGGGACATCAGGGCCTCCGTCATGGGGAACCCGGGAAAGATAGCGGAGCCATGTTCCTACCGGGGCGCCCAGGCGCCGATAGGGGCACGGGCCGGCACCGGCGGCCAGCGGCGCACTCCGACCTCGGCATAGGCCTGCACCGCCGCCTCGGGCATCGGCTCGCCCATCACGTGGTGCGCGACCCAGCCACCGGAGGCGCAGATGCCGTTCAGCACATAGTAGAGCAGGTGGATCGGGAACGACGCCAGCGCAAACCCGGGCCCCCCCGCCCTGGCCAGGAACCGGTAGAACGGCAGGTTGGTGGCTCCCACGAACGCCACCGCGGCGCCCGCGACGAGCAGGAACCGCGGGTCGAGGAGCGCCACGGTGAGCAGCACCGCCAGCACTGCCAGCCCGACCATGGCGGTGTTGATCTTCTCGATGGGCTTCAGGTTGAGGGAGCGTCGCTGGCCCAGCTTGCCCTCCTGCAGCAGCAGCCGCATCCACGGGATGCCCCGGTCCTTCACGTCGGTCCGCACCACGTTCCACAGCGACCACTGCTTGAGGTGGGCGCACTGGATCTCGGGGCGCAGCACGATCCGCTTCCCGATCAGCGCCACCCGGTGCCCCAGCTCGATATCCTCGATGCTGGGCCGCCGATAATGCCATTCGTCGAACTTCCCGGCGTCCAGGAAGACCCGCCGCCGCACCGCCCCGCAGCCGGCCCAGAAGGTCTCCGCCTCGCCGGGGTTCTGCTGGTGATGCCAATGGTGCAGCAGGTTGCGGTAGCGGGACACGACCCCCGGCGCCGGCGGCCGGTCATCGTACGAGCCGAACAGCGCGCCCAGGTCCGGGTCGCGGGCGAACACCCACGCGATCCGCCGGAGGGTGTCGGGGTGGACCACGACATCGGCGTCCACGAACACCACCACTTCCCCACGCGCCGCCTCGACCCCCCGGTTCCGGGCGTAGCCGGGGCCGTGCGGTGCGCCGGGGATCCGGATCACGAGGTCCGCCCACCCCGAGGCCAGCGCCGCGGTGTCATCGGTGCTGCCGTCATCCACGACGATCAGCTCCCAGCAGGCGCGGGGCAGGTCGCTGGCCACGAGCGCGTCCAGCGCCCGGGGCAGCACCCGGATCCCGTTGAACGCCGGGACGATCACCGACAGCAGGGGATGTTCCGCTCTCACCAGCCTCCTCCAACCGTTGCCAGGGTACTCCGGAGCTTTCGGGCCTGCGCCCGGAGCCACAGCCGCCCGGCGAACCGGGCACTCCCCCAGGCCTCGAGCTGCCCGGGATCCCGCAGGTAGAACATGTCGAGCCGCGGCAGCGCCAGCGGATGCTCCTCCGCCGCGAGCCCGCGCAGCTCGGTCGTCACGCCGAGGCGGTACCAGGCCGCGGCGGCGGCGAACACCCGCTCGTCACCGTCGCCGTACGGATACGCCACCTCCGCCGCCGCCTGTCCCGTTTCCCGGCGGATGCTCTCCTGTGCCCCGCCCAGCTCCTCCGCCAGCGCCGCGTCGGCCAGCCGGGTGAGGTGCGGGTGGGTCCGGGTGTGCGCGCCGAGCGTCACCCCCTCCTCCACCAGCCGTCCCAGCGCGGCCCAGTCCGCCAGCGGCAGGGTGGGGACTCGCGCACTGCGCACCCCGCCCCACGCATTGTCCTTCCCCACGTGGCCGGGCACCACGAACAGGGTGACCGGCAGCCGCCGCTCGGCGAGGAGGGGCGCGGCCACCTCGACGAAGTTCTGGAAGGCGTCGTCGAAGGTGAGCGCCACCGCGTCCGCCGCCGGCGGCAGCGCCATCAGATCCGCCAGCGGCACCACCCGCACCCGCCCCGACCCGAGCCACGCCACCTGCCGGCGGAACACCTCCGGCGCGACCGAGATCGGCGACCCGGAGTCGTCCAGGCTGTGGTAGGTCAGGATCGCCCGCATCGCGCCCCCGGGAGCCCGCGCGCCTACCGGGCCGCCAGCCTCGCCCGCTGATCCGCCACCACGTCCGCGATGATCTGGGTCAGCGGGGTCCGCGGCCGGAAGCCGATCATCCGCTCCAGCTTCCGCACGTCGGGGACCCGGCGGTGCATGTCCTCGAACCCCTCCGGGTACGCCTCGCTGTAGGGCACCAGCCGGATCTCGGAGGTCGAGCCGGTCGCCTCCCGCACCCGTTCGGCCAGCCCCAGGATCGTCACTTCCTCGTCGTTCCCCACGTTGACCACCTGGCCCACCGCCGCGGGCGCCGCGATCAGCCGGAGGATCGCCTCCACCGCGTCGAACACGTGGCCGAAGCAGCGGGACTGGGTCCCGGTGCCGAACACGGTGATCGGCTCCCCGGCCAGCGCCTGGGAGACGAAGTTCGGGAGCACCATGCCGTAGCGCCCGGTCTGGCGCGGCCCCACCGTATTGAAGAAGCGGGCCACCACCACCGGCACCTTCTTCTCCCGCAGGTAGGCCAGCGCGAGCCACTCATCCAGCGCCTTGGAGCAGGCGTAGGCCCAGCGGCTGTGGCTGGTCGGCCCCAGCTGCAGGTCGTCCTCCTCGCTGAAGGGGATCTTGCCGCTCTTGCCGTACACCTCGGAGGTGCTGGCGACGAACACCAGCTTCTGCTTCTTGGCCGCGGCGTCCAGCACCGTCTCGGTGCAGCCGACGTTGGTCTCGATGGTGTGGACCGGGCGCTCCACGATGAGCCGGACCCCGACCGCCGCCGCCAGGTGCACGGTGACGTCGCAGCGGTCCACGCACTCGGTCACGAGCGGCAGGTCCAGCGCCGAGCCGATCCGGTACTCGAAGCCGGGCCGGCCGATCAGGTGCTGGATGTTGTCCATCGTGCCGGTGGAGAGGTCGTCGAGGACCAGCACCCGGTCGCCCCGGTCGAGGAGCCGTTCCGCGAGGTGCGAGCCGATGAACCCGGCGCCGCCCGTGATGAAGACTTTCATGCCGCCACCTTTCCCAGCTTCGAGAGTACGTCCCGGTCACCCTTGCGCTCCGCGGCGCGGGCCACGATGTCCAGGTACTGCGGCACCACCGCCCGCTCGCTCCAGCGGGCGACGAAGGCGTCGTAGCCCGCCGCGGCCAGCCGCGCCCGCCGCGCCGGGTCCTCCTGCAGCCGCCGCATGGCGGCCACCAGCTCGTCGCGGGTGCCGAACAGCTCGCCGCCCCCGCTGGTCTCGACGATCTCGGGGAACGGCCCGATCCGCCGGGCGATCACCGGCGTGCCCTGCCGGAATGCCTCGATCAGGATGATGCCGAAGGTCTCGAAGCAGACACTCGGCACGACCAGTCCGATCGCGTGCTCGTAGTACCGCCGGAGTTCCTCCAGCGGCACCCGTCCCAGGAACCGGACGTTGGGCATCCCGTCCCCGAGGGCCCGGAGGGTGGCGCCATACTCGCCGTCCCCGGCGATGACGAGGTCCGCCCCGGGGTAGTCCCGGAACACCGGGATCACGTCGTCCAGCCCCTTGATCTTCTCCAGCCGCCCCACGAACAGGAAGTAGGGCCGCGCGTGCGGCGCAGCGCCGCCGACCCGCGCGCCGGCCGGCTCTGGATCGGGCAGGAAGTAGGGCAACACCTCCATCTCCCGCGGGAAGCCGAACTCCCGGTGCTTCTGCCGGCTGAACTCGCTCATCGCGATGAACGCGTCCACATGGTGCAGTTCCCGCTCCAGGTAGCCGGTCCGGCGCCAGAGCTGCGGCGGCCGGCGGTAGGTCAGCTCGCACTTCAGGCACTCGCGCCCGGTGCACAGCTCCCGGTTGTGGCGCCACAGCACGTGGCTGGGACAGACCAGCCAGTGCTCGTGCGCCATGTACAGCTTGAGCGCCCGGCCGTACTTGAGGATCCCGGGCCCGCCGACGAGCGAGATGTTGTGGAAGTTGATGACGTCGAACTTCCGCTCGTCCAGCAGCCGCGCGATCCGCCCGCCATTCAGCACCGGCCGCCCCAGCTGCTGGGTGAGCAGCGAGCTCAGGGTGCCCATCCCGCTTCGGAGCCCGATGACCTCGAGCCCCTCGGGCTCCGCCTGCGGGCCCGGCTCCGGACCCTGGTGCAGCGCATTGTAGGCATCCACGTCGTGGATCACCGTCACCTGGTGGCCCGCCCGGACCAGCCCGCGGGCCAGCCGCTGGATCCCGATCCCGTCCCCGCCGAAGTTGTGCGGCGGGTAGAACGTCGTCAGGAAGCCGAACCGGAGGCCGCTCACGCCGCCGCCTCCCGCAGCGCCCCGAGCGCCAGCTCGGCGCCCCGGTCCCAGGAGAGGAGCGCCGCGCGTTCCCGCGCCGCCGCGGCCATGCCCCGGCGGGCCGGCTCGTCGGTGAGCAGGCGGCGCATCGCGTCGGCCAGCGCACTCTCGTCCCCCGGGGGGATGAAGATGCCGCCGCCGGCGAGCAGCCCGGGCAGCGGGCTCGCCGTGGTGGCGATCACCGCGGCGCCGCACGCCGCCGCCTCCACCGCCGGCAACCCGAATCCTTCGCAGGCCGAGGGAAGCAGCAGCGCCACCGCCCCGCTGTGCAGGTGCCGCAGTTCCTCATCCGGCACGAATCCCGTCCAGTGCACCAGGGCCTCGGTTCCCGCCGCGGCGATCGCCCGGCGGATGTTCGCCTGATCGCCGTGAAACACGTCCTTGTCCACCGTGCCCACCAGCAGCAGGTGCGGCGGCGCGACCATACCGCGGCTCACCGCGGCGTGGGCCCGCACGATCACGTCCACGTGCTTGTGGGGATTGAACCCGCCCACATACGTGAACCACCGCCCCCCCGCCGGCACCCCCACCCCCGCCGCCGCCGCCGCGCTCCGCTCCGGCGCCTCGCTGGGCTGGAACGCCTCGGCCGGCGCTTCGACGGTGACCCGGATCCGGGCCGGGTCCACCCCGAGCACCTCGGCGATCTCGGCCGCGGAGTAGTCCGAGACCGTGAGCACCAGGCGCGACTGCGCCAGCGCCAGGCGCACCTTCAGCTTCCAGAACAGCCGGGCCCGCGGGGTCGGGAGGGTAAGCTCCGGAAACCGCTCGGCAATGGTGTCGTGCACCGTCACCACCGCCCGCTGCCCGGGCGGCAGGGGGAAGTAGGTGTAGACCGTCGGGGACCAGAACACATCGGTCCGTTCCCGCCACACCGCCCGGGTGAGCCGCAGCATGTCGAGCGGCGCCCGGTACCCCTCGGCCGCCGCGGCGGCCGTGGGCGCCGTCCCCTGCGCCACGACCACCCGGCGCACGTTCGGTCCCTCGAGCGTGAACGTCGCGGCCGAGGCGGGGTCGAGGAAGCAGACGAATTCGTCCGCCGGCGCCCGCCGGACCATCGCCGGGAGCAGGTGCCGCGTGAAGCGCCCGTAGCCCCGACCGTTGGCCCAGCTGGTGGCGTCCACCCCGATCCGCATCCCTTATCCCGCGGCCGCGGCGGCGGCCCCGGTCCGCCCGCCGATCTGCTGCTCCTCGACCTTCTGTTCCTCGTGGTACTCGTAGTCGGTGTTCACCGCCCAGACGTCGTGCTTCGCGCCCCGCATGTTCTCCAGCGCGAACATGGCGGTGAGCATCGAGTGGTCAGCGTTGTTGTACTTGTGCATCCCGTTCCGCCCCACGGTGTGGAGGTTGGGGATGGCGTCGATGTGGGCCCGCACCGCGTCGAGGTGCCCGCGATAGGCGGAGTCGTAGATCGGATAGGCCTTGGGCATCCGGATCACGGCGCCGTCCACCACCTTCGTATGCGCGGGGGCCAGGCCGAGGGAGAGGAACTCCTCGGTGGCGAGCTTCACCAGGTCGGCGTCCTTCGACTCCCACAGTCCGTCGCCCTTGAAGCAGAAGTACTCGAGCCCGAGGCAGGTGTGTCCCTCGACGGGGACCATCGCCTGGCTCCAGTTGTTGAAGTTCTGGATCCGGCCGACCTTCACCCCGGGGGTATGGATGTAGATCCAGTTGTCGGGAAAGAGGTCGCGCGCCTCGAGCATCAGGGCCACCACCAGGAAGTCCCGGTACTTGAGCCCCTCCGCCGCTTCCGCCACCGGGGCGGGAACCGCCGGCTCGAGGGCCCGGACCAGGGAGCGCACCGCCGAGGTGTTGATGACGTGCTCGCACTCGAAGCGCGCCTCGCCCTGGTCGGTCTTGGCCCGCACCGCGACCACCCTGCCGCCCCGCAGCTCAATGGCGTGGGCATAGTGCCGCAGCAGGACCTCATTGCCCATGCCCCGGATCCGGTCGGTGCAGGTTTCCCACATCTGGCCGGGGCCGAGGCGGGGATACTGGAACTCATTGATGAGGGTCTTGATGCTGTCCGAGCGCCGGTTGAGGTTCGCCGCGCTCAGGATGGCCTTGGCGAGGGACAGCCCCTGGATCCGCTGCGCCGCCCACTCGGCCCGGATCTCGGTGCAGGGAATGCCCCACACCTTCTCGGTGTAGGTCTTGAAGAAGATCGAGTACAGCTTCTTGCCGAACCGGTTGGTCACCCACTGCTCGAAGTTTTCCTCGACCGGATTGGGCCACCAGTGCCAGCGCAGGTAGCTCAGCATGATCGTGATCGCGTTCCACAGCCCGAGGCCGCGGAGGGCGTTCATCGCCTTGAGCGGGTAGTCGAAGAACTTGCCGTCGTAGTGAATGCGGGAGAGCCGCGGGACCGAGATGAAGTCCTCGCCCAGGATCTCGTACCAGAGATCCTCCACCGGCTTGATCTTGGTGAAGAAGCGGTGGCCGCCGATGTCGAAGCGGTAGCCCTTGTACTGGGCGGTGCGGGAGATGCCGCCGACGATGTCATCCGCCTCGAGCACCGTCACCCGGTGTCCCTGCTTGGACAGCAGGTAGGCCGCGGTGAGCCCGGCGGGGCCCGCCCCGATGACGACGGTGCGGTCCCCGGGCTTGAGCTGGGTGACCACGCGCGGTGCGACTTGCTCGGACGACATCGCGACTCCGATCAGAAGAACGAAACGGGACCCCGGGCGAGGCGGGTCAGCGCACCTGGCGGAGCGCCTGCCCCGCCCCGGCGGTGTACCCTGTGACCTCGCCCAGCCCCCAGGCACAGACGAACAGGACCAGCAGTGGCAGCGCGCGTACCAGCTCCCGCCGGTGCCGTCGCTTGCGCCAGACCGTCCGGACGATCCGGACGTACAACACCAGCGGGAGGGCCAGCGCCAGCAGGCCGGTCACCGCGCGGCGCGCGGGGGACCACTCCCGCGCCCGCATCCCCGCCCAGGCCCGCGCAAACAGGAAGCGCTGACCGGTGTACTCCGCCACCGTGTAATGCTTCCGGTGGCCCACCACGATCTCCGGGTGCTGCACCAGGCGGTATCCCGCCGTCACCAGGGCGGCGTGCAGGTGATCCTCCCACCGTCCCGCCTCCCACGCCGTACGCAGCGCGGCCAGCGCCTCGCGCCGGTACGCGGTGTTGTTCCCCGTGAGCCCCGCCACCGGACCGGCGGGCAACGGCGGCAGCAACTGGCTGTACTCGCACAGGAACGCGGCCCAGTCGAGCACCGTCTCAGTCGCCGCGTTCTCCACGGCGCCGCCCACTGCATCCGCGCCGCCCGCGAGTGCTGCGAGCATTGCTGCGGCCCACCCCGGGGGCACCAGCACATGGTCCTCGATCACCGCGACCGCGGGCGCCGCCGCCGCCCGGAACGCCAGCGCCCGGAGTTCGGGGATCGTGGTGTCCGGGGCCGCCGGCAGGACCGTGACCCAGGGAAACCGCCGCGCCACCTGCTCCCGCAGCACCCCGCCGAGCCGGTCCGGCACCAGGACCTCGAGCGCGGTCCGGGACCGCTCCCGCTCCAGCGCCTCCAGCGCCCGCTCCAGATCCGCGAACCCGTTGACCGACGGCACCACCACGGACAGGGCGGGCGCGCTCATCGCGCTCCCCCGCCGACCCTCAGGCCCCCGGTTCGGGAGCGGCGTACCTCTGCAACATGCCGATCCAGTCGGCGGCCGGCACTTCGTCCTCCCGGCTCACCACCACCTGGGAGAGGCGGGGCAGCGCCGCCGACCAGTCGGAGACCAGCGGCTCGGCATCGGTGGTGAGGACCACGATATCGGTCGGCAGTTCCTCCAGCGCCCGCCGGCGAAGCTCCGCCTCGGTGGCCTCCGAACCCGCCACACAGATCCGCACCCCAGTCTCCCCCGCGGCGTCGGACTCGCGCCGGACCACGACGACCAGATCGGCCTGATACTCCTGGCATGCCGGCACCAGGCCCGACAGCAGCTTGGCAAGTTCCGCACGGTTCCCGATGGCAATGACCCCCACCCCCACGCTTGGCACGGGGAGGCCGGGCGACGGCTCGCTGTCGCTGCCGCGGACAGCCGAAGGGGTCCCGGTGGTCAATAGCCGAACTCCAGATCGGGTGAGAAGTTGGACGCTGTTGCCGCACTTGGCGGGCAAGTGTGGTGCCAGCCCCACCCCGGTCCACCGGCACCAGGAGGCCGCTCGGCAGGTTCTTTGTATGTCTATGCCGGAAAACGACTTGCAACATCACCCCGAGGGTCGGGCGAGCGCGGACGCCGCGCCACACCTGTGCGGCAGTCCGGAAGGGAGGCGAAGAGCCACAGAGTGGTTCATTTCCGCGACCGCGGGACCGGGGTCGAGTCCGCCCGATAGGCCTCGAGCGCCCGACAGGCCTCACCGTTGCCCGGCCCCTCGGCGTCCGCGCGGACCCGGAAGAGCGCGCTCCGGGGGGACTCCACCAGCGCGAGGTCCAGCCGGTCACAGCCCTGGGCGAGGGCCGGCGCGAGGGCCCCCGGTTCCGAGGTGTGCGTATGACCGAGCAGCACCCAGCCGATCCCGCGCCGCCTCAGCCCGGGGAGGATGTTCAGGCTGTCGGGGCTGAATGCGGTGTTGAGATACCAGGCGGTGCGCCCGCTGTAGTACGCAAAGGTCGCCTCACGGGCAGTCAGGACCACCCCCTCCGGCGGGACCACCGCCGCCGATCGTTCAGCCAGGCGGAAGAAGGCCCGGGCATCCTCGTTGAAGCAGGGAGTGGGGCCCAGGGGTTGTGAGCGGTCACAGTCGCGTATGGCCACCCAGTCCTCCCGCCAGAGCTCGAATCCGCGCAGCGCGAACAGAAGCGTCAGCGTCGCGGCGATCCCGGCGCCCAATCGTCTCCGGCGGGAACCGAGCCACTCGGCGAAGGGAAGGAGCACCGCGATTACGAGCAGCGGCAGCAGCACCGCCAGGAATCGGGGCGAGGACATGCGCCAGAGCCCAAGCAGCAGGAGGTACCCGACCACGTACATCGCGGCGAGGCGCCAGCGCCGCCTCCACCAGGCGATCAGCCCGAATGGGATCACCGCCGCAAGGAGCCAGCCCCATACCTCGAGGGAACTGTTGGTCTGGGAGACGGCGGGGACCGGCAGGCTCTGGGGAAGATGGGTCGTGGCGTAGACCACGCCGATCTTGGCGCGCTTGAACAGGAAGTACCGTCCCCCGCGGTCCATCATCCGCTCGACGTCTTCCGCGTACGAACGCCCGACGGTGCGGAACTCGTCGGGCAGCAGAAAGACCCGAAGCAGCCAGCCGCCCAGGACCATTCCACCCGCCAGGCCCACCAGGAATGCCGCCCGATAGCGGCGTTCGAGCAGGAGCCAGGCGACCATGGCGGCCAGCAGGACCACGCCGACGTTGCGGGTCAGCCCGGCCGCGATGGCGACCACGGTGGCGAGGGTCAGGGTGCGCGCATCGGCCCGGCCCCGGGAGAGGAGCCAGAGGACCAGGGTGCTGAGAAAGAGGTAGGCCGGCTCGGAGACCAGGCTGCCGGCATAGCGCACCAGGGAGTTGTTGGCCACGAGCGCGCCCAGCACCAGGAACGCGGTGGCCACCGACCAGCGCCGCCGGACCAGGTCGAAGGTCAGCGCCAGGCTCGCCGCCGAGAGCAGGATGTTGACCCCGAGGAAGAGGTCGAGCCGTTCGCCGCCGAGCCAGCCGATCAGCAGCAGGAGCGCGGGGTAGCCGGGGGGGTAGAGGGCGTGAGGTGGTGCACCCTGCAGGTGCTGGTCGAGGAAGTGCCCTCCCCCGAGGGAGCGGGCAAGCAGGACGTAGAGCGCATCATCGTTGCGGACGGTGATGCCGGGCTCGCGGATGAGCCAGGCCAGCACGGCGTGCAGCAGCAGCAGGGCGGCGAGTCCGGCCATCGCCCCGGGGGAGAGTCGGACAGGCTGTGGTGCCTCGAGCGATGCACCGGTCACAACCGCGGCCCTCCGCTGAGTTGCGTGAACGCAACATATGTTGCGTCAAATCAACGATTCAGGAGTTACCACGATGATTTTATGGGATCCAAGCCACTACCAGCGACGCCGAAGTCTGAAAATGCTGCTAATCCGCAACATACAGCGGGCCGGTCAGGGCTTCCAGACCGGCTGCCTGGGCGGAAACAGGTTGAACCGGACAATGTGCCAGAGCGCGGCCACCCCGTCCTTCCAGCCGATCTTCTTGCCGTCGGCATAGGTCCGGCCGGCATAGCTGATGGGGATCTCCCAGATCCGCACCCGTGCCTGCGACAGCCGCGCCGTGATCTCCGGCTCAAAGCCGAACCGGTCCGTGGTGAAGATGAGCTGCTTCATGAGCGGGGCGCGGACCATCTTGTAGCAGGTCTCCATGTCGGTCAGGTTCAGGTCGGTGAACATGTTCGACAGGAGCGTGAGCAGCTTGTTCCCCATCGAGTGCCAGAAGTAGAGCACCCGGTGCTCGGCGCCGAGGAACCGCGAGCCGAAGACGGCATCGGCCTGGCCCCGGAGGATCGGCCGGAGCAGCATGGGGAGTTCCGCGGGGTCATACTCGAGGTCGGCATCCTGCACGACGATGACGTCCCCCGTGGCATGCTGGATCCCCGTGCGGATTGCGGCACCCTTCCCCCGGTTCACGGGGTGGTGCACCACCACGTTGACCAGCCCTTCCGCCTTCATCAGGTCCAGCAGTGCGCCCGTCCGGTCCTTGGAGGCGTCGTTGACCGTGACGATCTCGATCTTGAGCGGCACCGTGCGGACCCGCTCAATGAGGGCCCGCACGGTCCGCTCCTCGTTGTACGCCGGGACGATCACCGACAACGCCAGCGACTGCTCCATCCCCCCTCCAGGGCGCGGTGGTACCGCGAGAGCGCCCGCCCCCTGGACTGGGGGGGGCGGGCGTCGCGCAGGTGGCTCGAATTGCCGACCGAGCGGGCAAGAGACGTGCCCATGGGCAGGGGCCGTCCAGGGCCGGAGTCGGGCGCGGGATTTGCACTTTCATGAAACCTGAAAGCGACTGTCCCACATACCATTACTATCGAAGCATGACCCAACGAGAGCCCGGTTCCGGGCCCCACATTCTCACGATCGCGCTGGAAGACTACTACCAGCTCGGCGCCTTCAACCGGCTGATCCAGCGGGGGGAATGGTACCGCTTCGAGTCGCGCCTTGCCCGCAACACCCGACGGGCGCTCGATCTCGTCGAGGGGGCCGGCCACCGGGCCACCTTCTTCGTGCTTGGCTGGGTGGCCGACACCATGCCCGAACTGGTGGCCGAGGTGGCAGCCCGGGGCCACGAGATCGCCAGCAAGGGGTACTACCACCGCAGTGTCCGCGGCATGACCCCCTCGGAGTTCCGGGAGGACCTGGCCCGGGCGCGGGAAGCGCTGCAGCGCGCCTCCGGGCAGCGGGTGCTGGGGTACCGGGTGGCGGACGGCTGGTTCGCGCCGGAAGACCTCTGGGCCCTCAACGTCCTGGCCGAGGAGGGGTACGAATACGACTCCAGCATCGGGCCGCTGGGGCGCCAGTTCGCGTCCGAGCCGTGGCGCCGGTTCGCGCACACCCACCAGTTCGGGGAACGGAGCCTCTGGGAGTTCCCCATCTCCGCGGTGGAGCTGCTGGGCTGGATGGTGCCCATCGCCGGGGGGAACTGGTTGCGCCAGCTGCCACCCGCCCTGGTGCGCCGGGCCGTGCGGCATTGGCACCAGACCTATACGGCGCCGTATGTCATGTACTTCCACGCCTGGGAACTGGATCCGGATCAGCCCAAGATCAGCGCCGCCCCGTGGCTGCAGCGGGTGCGGACCTACCGCAACATCGACCAGATGCCGGCGCGGCTGGGCTACTTCTTCGAGCGGTACCGCTTCACCTCAATCGCCGAGCACCTCGGGCTGGCGGTGCAGCGGCCCGGGGTGGCCCGGGCCACCTTCACGCCTGCCGCGGCGCCGGAGACCGGGACGGGGCCCGACACCGCGGCGGCCTGGACCGGCGAGGTGCGGACCGCCCCGGCCAGCGGCGAGCGCCTGCCGCTCACCGTGGTGATCCCGTGCTTCAATGAGGAGCTGATCCTCCCCTACCTCGCCAACACGCTGCGCAACGTCTGGATCCGGCTCTCGGACCGCTACGACCTCAACTGGCTCTTCGTGGACGACGCCAGCACCGACGGCACCTGGGAGGCGCTGGGCCGCATCTTCGGCCGGCGCGCCGACTGCCGGCTGGTGCGCCACGAACGGAATCTCGGCGTGGCCGGCGCCATGCGCACCGGACTGGAACACGCCACCACCGAGATCGTCGCCTCGATTGACTGCGACTGCACCTACGACCCGCTGCTGCTGGGGGAGATGGTGCCGCTGCTCACGCCGGAGACCGACCTGGTCGTGGCCTCGCCCTACCATCCGCAAGGCATGGTGCGCAACGTGCCCGAGTGGCGGCTGCTGCTGTCGCGGACCCTGTCGGGCATGTACCGCCGGGTGCTGCACCACAAGCTCGCCACCTACACCAGCTGCTTCCGGGTGTACCGCCGGAGCATCGTGCGCCAGATCCCGATCAGCGATACCCGCTTCCTGGGGGTGGCGGAACTGGTGGGCCGCCTGGACCTCGCGGGCGGGCACATCGTGGAATTCCCGACCACGCTTCAGGTCCGTATGCTGGGCCGGTCCAAGATGAAGATCCTGCACACGATCCTCGGACACCTCGGCCTGCTCGCGCGGCTGGCGGTGGCACGGCTGCGGCACACGGTGCCGCCCCTGGTCCGCCCCGGCGCCCCGGTTCCGCGCCGGAGCGGCGAGGTGAGCCGTGTCTGACATCGGCATCGTGGGGGGCGGGTTTCTCGGGCTGACGCTGGCGTGGCGGCTCCGGGCGGAGGGACACGAGGTCACGGTGATCGAAGCGGCGGCGGAGCCGGGGGGGCTGGCGGCGCCCGCGGAGCTGGGCGGCTTCACCTGGGACCGCTTCTACCACGTCATCCTGCTCTCCGACAGCAACCTCCGCGGCCTGCTCGAGGAACTGGGGCTCGCCGACCGGCTCCGCTACGGCACGACGCGCACCGGGTTCTACACCGACGGCATCCTCTACTCCCTCTCCACCAGCCTCGAGTTCCTGCGGTTTCCGCCGCTCACGCTGGTGGACAAGGGGCGGCTCGCGGCCACCATCCTGCATGCCTCGCGCATCGCGGACGGCCGCCCGCTCGAGTCGGTGCCGGTCACCGAGTGGCTCACCCGGTGGTCGGGGACGCGCACCTTCGAACGGATCTGGCTGCCGTTGCTCAAGAGCAAGCTGGGGGAGAACTACCGGCTGGCGAGCGCTTCCTTCATCTGGGCCATCATCGCCCGGATGTACGCCGCGCGGCGGTCGGGCCTCAAGCAGGAGAAGTTCGGCTATGTCGAGGGCGGCTATGCCGTAGTGCTGCAGCGATTCCGGGAACGGCTGGCGGCGGCGGGTGTCCGGGTCGCCACCGGGCGCGCCGTGCAGCGGGTGGAACCCGCGCCTGAGGGGGGCGTCGCGGTGACGCTGGACGGGGGCGGTGCGCTCCGCTTCGACGATGCCATCCTCACGGTGCCCTGCGGCCGGGTGGCGACGCTCTGCCCCGGTCTCACCGCGGACGAGCGCGCCCGGCTCACGGGGGTGACGTACCAGGGGATCGTCTGCGCCTCGGTCCTGCTGTCACAGCCCCTCGCGCCCTACTACGTCACCAACATCACCGAGTCCTGGGTGCCGTTCACCGCGGTGATCGAGATGACTGCGCTGGTGGACCGGGCTGCCTTCGGCGGCAACGCGCTGGTGTACCTCCCGCGGTACCTGACGCAGGAGGATCCCTTCTGGCAGCGGAGCGACGCCGAGATCCGGGAGCTGTTCCTCGACGCGCTGGCGCGGATGTATCCGGCCTTCCGCCGCGAGCAGGTGCTGGCGTTCAACGTCTCCCGGGTGCGGGAGGTGCTGGCGGTGTCCACCCTTGATTACAGCGCCCGGCACCTGCCGCCGGTCGCCACCTCGCTCCCCGGCATCCACGTGGTCAACTCGGCCCAGATCGCCAATGGGACCCTGAACCTGAACGAGACCATCGGCCTCGCGAACCAGCAGGCGCGGGCCCTCGCGCCCCGGCTGCGCCGCGCCGCGCCGGAGGCGGCCCTGCCCCGATGACCGACCCGCGCCCGCTGGCCAGCGTCTCCCTGGATGTGGACAATCTCTGGTCCTACATGAAGACCCACGGGGACACCGGCTGGGAGTCCCGCCCCACCTACCTCGACCGGTTCTTTCCTCCCGTGCTCGACGCGCTGGACCAGCTGGGACTGCGCATCACCTTCTTCTGTGTCGGGGTGGACGCCGACCGGGAAGAGAACCTCAAGCCCTTCCAGTCGCTCACCGCACGCGGCCATGAAGTGGGCAACCACTCGTTCGAGCATGAGCCCTGGCTGCACCTCTACGCCCCGGACGCCCTGGTGCAGGAGCTGGAGCGCACCGAACAGGCGGTGGAACGGGCCACGGGACAGCGTCCGATCGGCTTCCGCGGGCCGGGCTACAGCTGGAGCACCGCGCTGCTCGAGATCCTGGCCGACCGCGGCTACCTGTACGACGCCTCCACGCTGCCCACCTTCATGGGCCCGCTGGCGCGCCGGTACTACTTCATGACGGCGAAGCTCACCCCGGCGCAGCGCCGGGAACGGGCCCAGCTGTTCGGCAGCTTCGCCGACGGCCTGCGGCCGGTGAAGCCCTATCACTGGCGCCTCCCCTCGGGGCGCACCCTGCTCGAGCTCCCGGTGACCACCTTTCCGGTGGTGAAGGTGCCGTTTCACCTGAGTTACCTGCTCTACCTGAGCCGGGTGTCGGAGGGCCTCATGTCGGCCTATCTCGGCACCGCGCTCGCGGCCTGCCGCCTGACCGGGACCGAGCCCAGCTTCCTGCTCCACCCGCTGGACCTGCTGGGGGGCGACCAGGTGCGGGAGCTAGCCTTCTTCCCCGGGATGGACCTGCCAGGGGCGCGGAAGATCGAGCTCTTCCTCCGCGTGCTCCGCCGCCTGGGCGAGCACTACCGGCTGGTGGACATGAGCACCCACGCCCGGGCCATCATCGCCCGCGGCGGGCTGCCGCTGCGTGATGCTGACGACGGCCGCCCGGCGGCGGCCGCCGCGCCCGCGTCCGCCCCGAGGACCGCCGCCTAGGCGGCTCCATCCCATGTGCGGCATTGCCGGCATGATCCGGTTCGACGGCGCCCCAATCCGCCCGGAGCAGCTCGCGGCCATGGCCGCGACCATCCGCCATCGCGGCCCCGACGACGCGGGCCAGTTCATCGAGGGCCAGGTCGGGTTCGCGCACCAGCGGCTGTCGATCATCGACCTGGCCACCGGGCAGCAGCCGATGGCGACCGAGCGGGCGGTGATCGTCTTCAACGGCGAGATCTACAACTACGTCGAGCTGCGGAGCGAACTCGTGGCGCGGGGCCGGGCGTTCCGGACCACCTCCGACACCGAGGTGATCCTGCAGTTGTACGAGGAATTCGGGACGGACGCGGTGGCGCGGCTCAACGGGATGTTCGCCTTTGTCCTGTACGACCGGGTGGAGCGCCGGCTGCTGCTGGCCCGCGACCACTTCGGGGTGAAGCCGCTCTACCTGCACGCCACCCCCGCGCGGCTGCTGTTCGCCTCCGAGATCAAGGCGCTGCTCGCCGATCCCAGCGTGCCCGCCGAGGCGGACCCGGACGGGGTGCAGGAGTACCTGACCTTCCAGTACGTGCTGGAGGGGCAGACCATGTTCCGCGGGGTCACCAAGCTGCTGCCCGGCGAGTATCATGTCGTGGACCTGGCCCAGGAGAGCCATCGCACGGTGCGCTACTGGGAGCCCCGGTTCCACCTCGACACCCATCATACCGAAGCCTATTTCATCGAGCAGCTCCGCTGGCTGCTGGCGGATGCCGTGCGGCTGCAGATGCGGTCCGACGTGCCCGTCGGCGCCTACCTCAGCGGCGGCCTCGATTCGAGCCTGGTCACGGCGCTGGCCTCCCGGGTGGCGGCGGGGCCGCTCACGACGTTCACCGGCCGCTTCGACGAAGGGCCGGAGTTCGATGAGTCGGGGTACGCCCGGCTGGTGGCGGAGCGGGTCGGGGCCCGGATGGAGGTCATCACCCCGACGGAGGCGCAGTTCGTGGAGGCGCTGCCGCGGCTGGTGTATCACATGGACGAGCCGGTGGCCGGTCCCGGTCTCTTCCCGCAGTACATGGTCTCGGGCCTGGCCGCGCGGCAGGTCAAGGTGGTGCTCGGCGGCCAGGGAGGGGACGAGATCTTCGGCGGCTACGCCCGGTACCTCGTCGCCTACTTCGAGCAGGCCATCAAGGGCGCCATCCACGAGAGCAACGAGGAGGCCGAGCACATCGTCTCCCTCGCCTCCATCCTGCCCAACCTGCCGGCGCTCCGGCAGTACGTCCCGATGCTGCAGCAGTTCTGGCGCACCGGGCTCTTCGGGGACATGGACCGGCGCTACTTCCACCTGGTGGACCGGAGCGGCGGCGCGCTGTCGCTGCTCTCGCCCGAGTACCGGGCCGGGTATGGGCGGGAGCGGATCTACGAGCGGTTCCAGGCGGTGTTCAATCATCCGGACACCCGCTCGTACTACAACAAGATGACCCACTACGACATGGTCACCAACCTCCCCGCCCTGCTGCAGGTCGAGGACCGGGTGACCATGGCGCATTCGCTGGAATCCCGGGTGCCGCTGCTCGACCACCGGATCACCGACCTGGTGGCCAGCGTGCCGCCGGGCATGAAGTTCAAGGGCGGCGAGCCGAAGCACATCCTCAAGCGGGCCATCGGCGACCTGCTGCCGCGCGAGATCATGGAGCGCAAGGACAAGATGGGCTTCCCGGTGCCCCTCCACCTCTGGGCCCGGGGCCAGTCGCGCGACTTCTTCGCCGAAATCCTGCTCTCCTCGCGCTGCCGCCAGCGGGGGCTGTTCGACGTGCCCGAGGTGGAAAAGCTGATGTCGTACGAGCCGGCGTTCAGCCGCCGGTTGTGGGGCCTCCTGAACCTCGAACTCTGGTACCGAACCTTCATCGACCGGGACTGATCCGATCCTATGCCTCTGACGCTCACTGCCAACCGCGTGACCCACTGGTCGGTCCGGAAGATCGCCGTCGTCGGCCCCGGCATCGTCGGGATGCCGATGGCGGCCATGCTCGCCCATGCCCGGATCAAGGAGGGGAGCGACCAGCCCGCCACCGTGACGGTGATCCAGCGGAACTCCCCCACGTCGGGGTGGAAGGTCGGCGCCATCAACAGCGGCCGCTCCCCGATCGGCGGAATCGAGCCGGACCTGGACCGGGTGGTCGCGGAGACGGTCGAGGC
>JAEUJI010000312.1 GCA_016794805.1 Gemmatimonadota bacterium | reverse complement strand
AACCGGGTAGGCCTGGAGCCGGGCCCCAACCAGGGGATCGAGTTCTGGGGCGGCAGCTTCGTCTGCGCCCCGAACGGCGAGATCCTCGCGAAGGCGGGCACCGGCGAGGAGACGCTGATCGTCCCGATCGATACCCGGAAGGTGGACTTCGCCCGCACCCACTGGCCCTTCCTCCGGGACCGCCGGGTCGAGTCCTACGGCGACCTCACCCGCCGCTACATCGACTGACCCCGTGCAATCGGGGCGGGCCACTCGGCCCGCCCCGCATTTTCACCCACTCCCCCACCCCTCGCTGCTCAGGGCTGGCCCGCCACCCAGCCGTCGTTGAGCGTCCTGAGGAACGCCACCACCGCCAGCTCCTGGTCGGGGGTGAGCCCCAGGTCGCCCAGCTCATCGGTGTTCACGTTTTCGGTGACCTCGGGGGCCGGCCAGCAGTTGACCCCGAACACCGGCGACGGCGTGGTCTCGCAGGCGGGCAGCACGTCGCGGGTATTGTAGAAGTGCACCACCTCATCCAGCGACTTGAAGGCGCCGTTGTGCATGAACGACTTGGCCAGCCCGGGCCGGGCGCGCTTGTCGAGGTTTCGCAGCGTCGGCACCTTCATCTTCCCCCACTCTCCCGGCTGGTTGAAGAAGCCGCCCACGCCCAGGTCCCGGAACAGCGGGTTGGTGCGGGTGATCGGGTTCTTCGGGTTGGCCGGAACCCCGATATTGTCGTAGGTGAAGTCGGTGAAGAGCGCCTTCGGGCCCGCGGAAGGATGGCAGGCGGAACAGTTGGCCCGGGTGTTGAACATCGCGAAGCCGCTGGCTTCCAGCGGGGTGAAGGTCGTCTGGCCGGCCAGCACCGCGTCGTACTTGGAGCTGAACTGGTTCACCTCGGGCGAGTGCTCGAAGGACGCGATAGCCCGGCCCATCTTGTCGTACTCGAGCAGCATGAGGGCCCGGTCCGGGGCGCTCAGCGCGATGGTACTTCCCTCGACGGCGCAGAGCCCGTCAGTGTTGCGGGGGAAGGCGATCTGGTCCACCGCCGTGCCGAAGGCGTTGCGGTAGAGCCCGCCGTAGGTCCCGCGCGACGCACGGAACACGGCGCACGCCGGGTCGGGGAGCGCCTGCTCCACCGGATTCACGAACGGCGCCAGCGCCTGCTCCGCCGCCGGGATGCCGAGCCGCTCGCCGGTGGCCCGGCCGTCCCAGAAGTTGCCGCCGACGTAAGTACCATCCTCAGCATTGTACGAGATGATCGGCGACATGGTCGCGTACGCCGCGCTCGGCGGGCGCCGGCTGCCGAAGCGTTCCCGCACCGAGCCGGGCATCACCGCGCCATTGGCGTTGATGCGGCTCTCCGGCGAGGAAAAGCCCCATGCGGGGTCGTGGCAGGAGACACAGGCCTGGTTGCGGTTGAGCGAGAGGTTCTGGTCGTGGAAGATTGCCTTCCCCACCGCGACCAGGCTGCCCTTGAGCGCGGCCTGCCCATCGGCGGCGGAGGCACCCCCCGATGCGGGATTGGTGAGATCCGTGCCGCAGGCGCCGAGCGCGAGAGCGAGGGCGAGGGCCGTGAGTGCCGGACGCCGGGGGGACTGCGGCATGACGCCTCCGAAAGGGAGTGGGACCTGACTGCGCTGGGTGTGGGCTGCGCACCCGCTGCTGGCTCCGCGGATGGGAGAGTTGGGCGCGTGGGTATTCATGAATGCAGCGATCGTACCGTTTCGGGGCACTCCATTCCGTCCGGCCGCCGGCCCCGGGTGACGCTCACAAGAAATTGCAGCACAAGCAGTTGCACGATTGGCGGAGAAGGGCGGGATGCGGTGCGCCCGCGCCAGACGTTGTGGCCGCGCCACAAGACCGGGCCGCGGCAACCTGCCCGCTTGTGGCCCGGGGCGGGCCAGTTGACCTTTCCGCCCGCGCTTACCCCTACTTCGAGACCATGACCCGCTCTTCCCTCGCCTCCCAGGGGTTCCGCATGCCGGCCGAATGGGCCCGGCACCGCGGCACTTGGCTCAGCTGGCCCCACCGGGAGTCCTCCTGGCCCGGCCGCTTCGCGCCGGTCCCCGCCGTGTTCGTCGAGATCGTCCGCCACCTGCTGCCCCAGGAGGAGGTGCACATCAACGTGGCCGGCCCGGAGATGGAGGAGTCGGTGCGGGGGCTGCTCACCGGCGGCGGGGTGACGGGCCGGGTGCAGTTCCACCACAATCCCACCAACGACGCCTGGTGCCGGGATCATGGCCCCATCTTCGTGCAGCGGGAGACCGCGTCCGGCCGCCGCGAGGAGGTCATCGTGGACTGGGGTTTCAATGCCTGGGGCGGGAAGTACCCGCCGTTCGACAGCGATGATGTGGTGCCGACCCGCATCGGCGGGCGGTTCGGCATCAGGGTGGTGCACCCCGGGATCGTGATGGAGGGGGGAAGCATCGAGGTCAACGGGCGGGGGACCCTGCTCACCACCGAGAGCTGCCTGCTGAATCCCAACCGGAACCCCGGCCTCACCCGGGAACAGATCGAGGGGTATCTCCGCGACTACCTCGGGGTCACGAAGATCCTGTGGCTGGGCGACGGCATCGAGGGGGACGACACCGACGGCCACGTGGACGACCTGACCCGCTTCGTGGACGAGTCCAGCGTCGTCACGGTGGTGGAAGAGGATCCCCGCGACCCCAACTACGCCCCGCTCCGGGAGAACCTCGAGCGGTTGCGCCGCATGACCGACCAGAACGGCCGCCCGCTCCGGGTGCTGACCCTCCCCATGCCCCCCGCGATGTACCAGGACGACCAGCGGCTGCCGGCGAGCTACGCCAACTTCTACATCGCCAACGGGGTGGTCCTGTTGCCGGCCTACCATCCGCCAACCGACGCGATCGCGCGGGAGACCCTGGCCCGCTGTTTCCCCGGACGCGAGGTCCGGCTGGTCGACTCCCGCGACCTGGTCTGGGGCCTGGGCAGCTTTCACTGCGTCACCCAGCAGTGGCCGGCGCTCGCCCCATGACGCCGCCGGTCTTCTCCGGGGAATGGGCGACCGCCTGCGGGGCGGCGCTCAATGCGAACCCCGCCTACCGGGAGGCCGCCCGGAGCTGGGAGGGTGCGGTCCTGCTGCAGCTGGCTTCGGCGGAAGGAGCGGAGGGCGCGCAAATGGTGTACTTCGACCTCTGGCACGGGGAGTGCCGGGCGGCGCGGGCCGCCACCCCCGAGGACGAAGCGCTGGCGCGCTACGTGATGAGCGGGACGGCGGGCGCCTGGCAGCAGGTGCTGACCGGCAAGGTCGCGCCGCTGATGGCCCTGCTGACCGGCCGGATCAAGCTGACCAGGGGAGCACTGGCGGAACTGCTGCCGCACGTGAACGCGGCGAAGGAGCTGGTGCTCACCTTCGCGACGGTGCCCGCCACCTACCCCGACTGAGCCCCGCCTCCCCCGGAAACGCAACCGGGGCCGCATCGCTGCGGCCCCGGCTGGTGGCTTGGCGCGGAAAAGGCCGGCCGCCTACTTGAGGAACAGCATCTCGCGGTAGCTCGGCAGCGGCCAGAGCTCCGCGGCCACCTGGGACTCGAGCGCATCGGCGAAGGTGCGCACCTGGGCCATGGCCGGCTTGACCTTGTCCCGGATCCAGGCGGCGTGCCGGGCCGGGTCGTCGTCGTGGTGACCGGCGACCTTTTCCAGCGTGGCCAGCGACTCCTGCAGCCGGGAGACGAGGTTCACGAACTCGCCCAGCGACGCCACGGTGTCGTTGCACTTGACCCCGGCCGACTCGGTGGCGGTCACCGCCTCGGCGATCCGCCGCTGGTAGGCCAGCGCCGCCGGCAGGATCTGGGTCCGGCCGATGGTGACCATGGTCTCGGCCTCGATCCCCAGCTCCTTGTTGTACTTCTCGTACGCGATCAGCAGGCGGCTGTCGTACTCCGACTTGTTGAGCACGCCGTACTTCTTGAAGAGGTCGCTGTACTTCCGCGCCTTGAGGGCGGCGAGGGCATCCACGGTGTCCCGCAGGTGCGGCAGCCCGCGCCGCTCGGCCTCCTCATGCCACGCCTGGGAGTAGCCGTCCCCGCCGAAGATCACCCGCTTGTGCTGCTTCACCAGCTTCTTGAGGAGGGCCATCGCCGCGGCCTGCACCCGGGCCGGTGTCGGGGTCTTGCCCACGGCGCGCTCCAGCTCGGTGGCCACCACATCCAGCGACTCCGCCACGATGGTGTTGAGCACCGTGTTGGGGAAGGCGATGGACTGGCTCGAGCCCACCGCACGGAACTCGAACTTGTTGCCGGTGAAGGCAAAGGGGCTGGTGCGGTTGCGGTCCCCGGAATGGCGCGGCAGCATGGGCAGGGTGCTGGCGCCGAGGTCGATCGTGCCGCCCTTCAGGGTGCGCTTGAGCTGGCCCTTCTCCACCTGGTCCAGGATGTCCTGCAGCATGTCGCCGAGGAAGATGGAGATGATCGCCGGCGGGGCCTCGTTGGCGCCGAGCCGGTGGTCGTTGGCCGCCGAGGCGATCGAGCCGCGCAGCAGCTCGGCATGGGTATCCACCGCCCGGATCACGGCGCAGAGGAACACCAGGAACTGCAGGTTGGTGTGGGTGTCGTCCTGCGGGTCGAGCAGGTTGTGGCCCTTGTCAGTGGCCATCGACCAGTTGTTGTGCTTGCCCGAGCCGTTCACGCCGGCGAAGGGCTTCTCGTGCAGGATGGCGGCCAGGCCGTGGCGCGGCGCCACCCGGCGCAGCGTCTCCATGGTCAGCATCTGGTGATCGCTGCCGAGCTGGCTCATCTCGAAGATCGGCGCGATCTCGTACTGCGCCGGGGCCACCTCGTTGTGCCGGGTCTTGACCGGCACGCCGAGCGCCCACAACTCCCGCTCCACCTCCGCCATGCAGGCGAGCACCCGGGCCGGGATGGTCCCGAAGTACTGGTCCTCGAGCTGCTGCCCCTTGGGCGGCTTGGCGCCGAAGAGGGTCCGGTTGCAGATCACCAGGTCCGGCCGCTGCCAGAACAGCTCCCGGTCGATCAGGAAGTACTCCTGCTCCGGCCCCACCGTCGTGAAGACCCGGGTGGCGCCGTGGCTGGTACCGAAGATGTTGAGGATCCGGAGCGCCTGCTGCGACAGCGCTTCCATGGAGCGGAGCAGCGGGATCTTGGTGTCCAGCGCCTCGCCGGTCCAGGAGACGAACGCGGTCGGGATGACGAGGGTGACGGTGCCGGTGCCGCGGACGAGGAACGCCGGGCTGGTCACGTCCCAGGCCGTGTAGCCGCGGGCCTCGAAGGTCGCGCGGAGGCCGCCCGACGGGAAGCTGGAGGCGTCCGGCTCGCCCTGGACCAGTTCATCGCCGGAGAAGTTGAAGATCACCCCGCCCTGCCCGTCGGGGGAGATCATGCTGTCGTGCTTCTCGGCCGTGAGGCCGGTCAGCGGCTGGAACCAGTGGGTGTAGTGCGTGGCCCCGTTCTCGATCGCCCAGTCCTTCATGGCGTTCGCGACGACATCCGCGACGCCATGGTCGAGAGGCGCGCCCTGGTCAATCGTCTTGATCAGGCGCTTGAAGACGTCTTTGGGGAGCCGCTGACGCATCACCGCACGGGAGAAAACGTCGCGGCTGTACAACGCGTCCACGGGTTCGAGCTGGCCGCTCGATGCAGGGGTGGTCACCGGGGGGGCCCTCAGGCAAAGGTGTCGCGCACGGGGGCGCGGACTGGCGGCGGGGAAGATAACCAGCGGAACCAGCGGAACAAGCGGAGCGCCGGACCCCTCCGGACCCCTATTCCCGGGCCGGCTGGAGCAGGCCGCCGCGGGCCACGCCGACCGTCGCCCGGAGCGTCGGGACGTCCCCCCGGGCGTCGAAGGCCACCGTCCCCACCACCCCCTCATAGGGGGCCCGGTCCCCCCCGACCGCCGCGAGCCCCCCCCGGACCCGCTCCCGCTCAGTCCCCTCCCGCTCCAGCACCTGGGCCAGCAGGTGCACCGCGTCATAGCTCGCCGCCGCGCCCTGATCCGGCGGCCCCGCCTCGGGGAAGGCGCGCCGGTACGCGGTCACGAAGGCCCGGTTTCGGAGGTGCGAGGCGCCAATGATGTACCCCGAGACGATGTAGGTCCCCTCCATGGTCACCGGTTCGGTTCGTTCCGCCCCCACCATCCCGTCTCCGGCCAGGATGGGCAGGCTGAGCCCGGCCGCCCGGATCTGGGCCACGACCCGGAGGCCCTCCTCCTGGTTGGCCGCGAGGACGATGGCATCCACCCGCCGCTGCCGGACGATTCGCGCCAGGTAGTGGCGCACGTCCGGGTCATCGGCAAGGAACGGATCGGCCTCCTCCACCTTCCCGCCCAGCCGCAGGAACTCGGCGGTGAACGTCTGGCGGAAGCCCCGGCCGTATTCGTCGTTGATGTAGAGCAGCGCCACCCGGCCGAGCCCGCGCTCCAGCGCGAAGCTCGCGAGCGCGGCCCCATAGGCCAGGTCGCTGGGGCAGAGCCGGAAGGTGTAGTCGCCGGCGCCGCTGAGCAGCGGGGAAGAGGCCGACGGGGACAGCTGCACCACCGGGTCCCGGCCGCCGTTGTAGACCGGCGCCGCGGCGAGGGTCAGCCCGGAATAGGCCCCGCCGATGACCGCCGACACGTCCGAGGCGTAGAAGGCCGCCGCGACGCCGACCGCGGAATCGCTGTCGGCGAAATCATCGCGCTCAACCAGTTCCAGCGGCCGGCCGCCGATCCCCCCGGCGGCGTTGATCTCGCGGGCGGCCAGCCGCGCCCCGAGCACCATCGGGACGACGCCCGGTTCGGTGAGGGAGAGCGCCACGCCGAGCCGAACCGGCCCGGCCTCCTCCCGGCAGGAGGAACCCGCCAGCAGCGCACACGCGATCGCGGCGCCCCGCAACCACCGCTGGGAGAGCGTCATTGCTGTCCTGATGGGAGGGGAGTGTTAGCCAACCGGCTGCAAGCTAATGCAGTCCGGCGCCCTCGCACCTGGGCTCCCGCCCGCCGGGAGCGGGGGGCCGCCACTACCTGGGCCCGCAGGCACCGGCCACCGGCGGCGCGTGGGTGCCGGCCCAGTCCTCCGGGGAGAGTCCCAGGCAGGCGAGCAGCGTGGCCGCGACGCTGGCCTGGGTCGCCGAGATCCCCGGCATCTCCCCGCGGTCCGGCGTCCGTGGGCCGATCACCGCGAGCCACATGGATTCGGAGCCTGGCACTCCCTCACCATGGTCGGTCCAGTCCCGCGGAGTATGACCGCGCCCATGGTCGGTGGTGAGGATCAGGGTGGTGCGCCCCCGATAGGCCGGGAGCGACTCGACCGTCCGCCACAGCTCGGCCAGGAAGCCGTCGAGGGCGTGCAGGGCATCGAGCACCCGGTCGTACCGCCGGGAGTGCGAGAGGTCGTCGGTGTCGTTGAAGGCGAAGTACAGCACCCGCGGGTCATGGTGCCGGAGCCAGGCCAGCCCCAGGGCGCCGGTGAACGCGTCGAGCCGGCTCCCCTCCCACAGGGCGAGGGCGCGACGCTCCAGTTCGGTGAGCCGCCGCATCTCCGGGGTGCGGAGGTCGGCGGGGAGCGTGTCGTAGCCGGCGTTCACGAACACGGCACCTTCCCGGCTGGCGGCATAGTGCCGGAAGTTCTCCCACGAGCCGAACAGCGCCACCCGGTGGGCCGGGAGTCCCAGCCGGTCGCGCGCGTACTCGAGGACGGTCTGGTGGGGGTAGCGGACGGGGTCGTTGGAGGTCACGTCCGGCTGGGCCCGCCCGGTGAGGAGTTCCTGGTAGCCCGGGGCGGAGAAGCCGTAGGCGTTGGTGATCCGGACGGCGCCGCCGCGGGCGGGGTTCCCGAGGACCATGCCGCGCGGCGCGAGCGAATCCCAGAAGAAGGGCATGACCGCCCGGCGGCGCGCCTCCGGGGTGTCGCGCCAGTAGTCGCGCCGCAGGCGCTCCAGGTCGTAGATGCCGCTGTCCTCCTCCCGGGCGCTCACCACGGTGTCCAGGCCGCCGAAGAACTCCTCGACCCGCACCCCGTCGAAGGTGATGAGGATGACGCGGTCTCCAGGATCGGCCTGGGCGGCCAGGACGGAGGGGGAGAGGAGCAGGGCGGCGAGCGCGAGGTGGCGGGTCATCGGAAGTCGGTCGAATGAGGGGGGGGAGAATGTAGCCCGGGCCGACCGGGAGGGGAGCGCCGCAGCGGGATCTTGACAAATCTGGCGAAAATGTAAACGATTACATGCCCCTCGGCGCCGACTCCTGTTCCGGCGACAGTTCCAGCTCGAAACAAACAACGAATCCCCCGGCTCCGGGCGTCTGCACCTTCCCGCCGCCGGCCTCACGGCCCACCGGGCCGAGCTCATGGCCACCATCAAGGACGTCGCCCGGCTGGCGGGGGTCTCCGTCGCTACCGTCTCCCGGGTCTACAATGACAGTCACCTCGTACGCGAGGATACCCGCGAGCGGGTGCGGCAGGTGGCCCAGCAGCTGGGCTACAGCCCGCACGGCGCCGCCCGCAGCCTCATCACCAGCCGCACCCATACCATCGGCGTGCTGCTCCCCGACCTCTATGGCGAGTTCTTCTCCGAAGTCATCCGCGGCATCGACCTCCGCTCGCAGCAGGAGGGGTTCCACGTCCTGGTCTCCAGCGCACGGAACGACGGGCGCTCCCTCGAGTCCGCGCTCCGCTCGATGCGGGGCCGGGTGGACGGCCTGATCGTGATGTCGCCCGACATGGACGCGGGGGCGGGCCAGCGGGGACTGCCCGCGCGGTTTCCGGTGGTGTTGCTCAATTCGCCGCCCAGCGACAGCGGCTACGACAGCCTGGGCGTGGCGAACTTCGACGGGGCCTACGCCATGATCCGGCACCTCGCGGGGCTCGGGCACCGGCGGATCGCGATCATCCGGGGCGCCGAGCAGAACTTCGACGCCGCCGAACGGCTGCGCGGCTACCGCGCGGCGGTGGCCGAGCTGGGGCTCGAGGCGGACGCGGCGCTCGAGCTGCCGGGCGATTTCAGCGAGGCGGCGGGGCATGCCGCCGCGCTTCGGCTGCTGGCCCTGCCCCGCCGCCCCAGTGCGGTGTTCGCCTCGAATGATGGCATGGCCATCGGCGCCCTGTCGGCGGTGCGGGAGGCGGGGCTCCGGGTGCCGGAGGACCTGGCGGTCACCGGCTTCGACGACATCCCGATGGCGCGCTACCTCGATCCGGCGCTGACCTCGGTGCACGTGGATATCACCGCGCTCGGCGCGAGCGCGACCGACTGGCTGCTGGCGACGCTCCAGGGGCAGGAAATCCCCGGGGCCCGCCGCGAGATGTTGCCCACGACCCTGATCGTGCGGCGCTCCTGTGGCGCGGGAGCCCCGGGGCCGGCGTAGGCGCGCACTCCGGTGCGCACCCACGCCGGCCCCGGCCACCCCGTGCCGCGGTTCGATTCACCACCCCTGGAGGACGGCAGCATGATTTCCAGAACGGTAGGACGATGGCTGGGAGGGACGCTCATGGCGATCGGGCTCCTCCTCCTGGCGGCGGACGGCGTCACCGCCCAGACCACCACCGGCACGATCCGCGGCTACATCACCGCCGAAGGGGGCGGGGCCCTCGCCACCGCGGAGATCACGGCCCGCAATCCCGAGACCGGCACGGTCCGCTCCACGACCAGCCGGGCGGACGGTTTCTACGTCCTGCCCGGCCTCATGCCGGCACTGTATGAGGTCTCGGTGCGCCACATCGGGAACGCGCCGCAGACGCGCCGGGTGCGGGTCCAGATCGGCGCGACCGCGATCGAGAACTTCGCGCTCTCGGCCCAGCCGATCGAACTGGAAGAGGTAACCGCGATCGCCGCCGCCCCGGCGGTGGAGACGCGCACCTCGGAAGTGGCCACCAACGTGACCACGGAACAGATCGAGCGGTTGCCCACGCCGAGCCGGAACTTCCTGGACCTGGCCGCACTGGCGCCCGGCGTGAGCGTCGCCGAGGACCGGGTGAACGGGCAGACCCGGAACTTCTCCAGCGGCGGCCAGCCGGCGACCGCCACCAACATCTTCATCGACGGCACCAGCCTGAAGAACGACCTGACCGGCGGGGGCGTCACCGGGCAGGACGCGAGCCGGGGCAATCCGTTCCCGCGCAACGCGATCCAGGAGTACCGGATCCTCAGCCAGAACTTCAAGGCCGAGTACCAGAAGTCCTCCAGCTCCGTGATCACCGCCACCACCAAGTCCGGTGGCAACACCTGGTCGGGGTCGGCCTTCCTCGCCTACCAGGACAAGAGCCTGATCGGGCTCGACAGCTTCCAGATCCGGGACAAGAACAACAATCCAGGCGGCTTCAAGGAGCCGGAGTATTCCCGCTATCTCCTGGGCATCAGCGCCGGCGGCCCGCTCATCAAGGACAAGCTGCACGTCTTCGGGTCGTACGAGGGGAACTACCAGAACCGGCAGAACCGGGTGACGATGACGCCGACGCCCACCGGCTTTCCGGCGCTCGACAGCGTGAACCTGGCGAGCTACAACGGCGCCTTCACCAGTCCGTTCCGGGAGTCACTGTTCTTCGGCAAGCTGAGCTACGCCGTCAGCCCCAAGTCCACCGCCGAGCTGAGCTTCTCCAACCGGCACGAGACCGACGAGCGGGACTTCGGGGGGACCCGGTCCTTCCAGTCCGCGGTGAACTTCCGGAACAAGGTGTCCATCGGCCAGCTGCGCTACAACTTCTTCAGCGGGCCGTGGCTCAACGAATTCAAGGTGGACCTCTCCCGGTTCCAGCGGAACCCGAGCCCCAACACCCCCGGGCTCGCCTCGCGGATCTACCAGTACAACAACACCGACAACCGGATCGGCAGCGACCTCAGCACCCAGGACTTCGTGCAGAAGCGGCTGGGCTTCCGCAACGACGTGACCTACTCCGGGTTCCAGGCCGGGGGCCAGCACGTGCTCAAGGCGGGCGTCTCGGTGGACTTCGCCGACTATGACATCGTGAAGGACAACGATGGCACTCCCCGCTTCATGTACCGGGACTCGGTGAACGGGCAGTCCTACGCCTTCCGGAGCCCGTACCAGCTGTTCTACGGCACCGGCAATCCGAACCTGCAGCAGAAGAACAACCAGATCGGCCTGTACCTGCAGGACGACTGGAGCCCCACCAGCCGGCTGACGTTCAACTTCGGCGTCCGGTGGGACTACGAAACCAACATGATCAACACCGACTACAAGACGCCGCAGAACGTCATCGACACCCTGACCCGCTACAACGACTCGCTGCCCAGCCCGCTCGACCTCAATCGCTACATCAGCACCGGCAGCAACCGGTCGCCGTTCGGCGGGGCGATCCAGCCGCGCATCGGCTTCTCCTACGCGCTGGACGAGGACAACAAGACCACGATCTTCGGCGGCTTCGGCATCTACTACGACCGCACCCTGTTCGACATCTCGGTGGACGAGACGCTCAAGCTCTCGCACCCGACCTATACCATCAACTTCGCCCACCCCGACTCGGTGCCCGGCCCCGGGGAGGTGGCGTGGAACGACTCGTACCTGACCTCCAACCGGGCCGTGCTGGACCAGCTCACCGGCACCTTC
>JAEUJI010000298.1 GCA_016794805.1 Gemmatimonadota bacterium | reverse complement strand
CGGCTATACCCTGTCGGCGCTGGCGCTGGTGCTGGTCCTGGTCGCGGTGCCCGGCGTCCTCCTGGCGGGGTACTTCATCCCCCGCTGGCTGGCCCGGCGCCGGGCGGAGCGGCTGCGGGACCTGGTGGTGCCGGTGCTCCGGCCGCTGGCGGCGCTCCTGGGGCTGGTCCTGCCGGCCCGTGCGGTGCCGGGCGCGAGCGAACTCCGCGCGGTGTGGCGCGAGGGGGCCGCGGGCGGGCTCGCCGCGGACGATGAACTGCTCATGGTCGGCGGGGTGATGACCTTCACCGAGCGCGCGGCCCGCGAGGTGATGACCCCGCGCACCGACATCGTCGCCGTGGCGGAGCACGACAGCCTCGAGGATATCGCGTCGGTCTTTGCGCAGAGCGGCTACAGCCGCCTCCCGGTCTACCGCGGGACGCTGGACGAGATCGTCGGCATGCTGCACGCCTTCGACCTCTTCCGGCTCCAGCCGGGGGACCAGCTCCCCATCCGGCCGGTGGCCAACGCCCCCGCGAGCCGCACCTGCGGCGACCTGCTGCTCGACATGCAGCGGGAGCGGCGGCACCTCGCCGTGGTGCTGGATGAATTCGGCGGCACCCAGGGGATCGTGACGCTGGAGGACCTTCTTGAGGAGCTGGTGGGCGAGATCTTCGACGAGCACGATCCCGCCCCGCCGTCGGCCGGCGCCGGGCCGGTGCTCTTCGAGGCGGATGGCAGCACTCCGGTCGGCGCCATCGAGGAGCGGTTCGAGGTGGCGCTGCCGGACACCCGGCTGCGCACCGCCGGTGGCCTGCTCACCGAGCTCGCGGGGCGCATCCCGCAGGCGGGGGAGCGGTTCCTGGTGCGCGGGCTCGAGTTCGAGATCGTCCAGGCCTCGCCCACCCGGGTGGACCGGCTGCTGATCCGTCGCGGCCCCGCCGCCGCGACCGTCCTGTCTCCCCCCGCCGGAGCCGACCGCCCGTGAGCCGTACCGCCACAATTGTCCGCTCCATGCTGGAGCTCATCCACCGGGGCAACATCCGCGGCTTCCTGGCGCTGGCGGAGAAGGCGGAGCCCGCCGACCTGGGCGACGTGCTCTCCTCGCTGGATGACGTGGAACGGCTGCAGGTGGTGCGGGCGCTGCCGGCGCGGCTCTCCGGCGCGGCGCTGATGGAAATGCCGGACGAGGCCCAGATGGGCGAGACCATGGAGAGTCTCGCCGTCGAGTCACCGGAGACCGCCGGCGAGATCGTGGAGGAGCTCCCGGACGACGAGGCCGCCGACCTGGTGGGCGGGCTCGACCCCGAGGACCAGGAACGGATCCTGGCGGAGGTGGAGGACCGCGAGGAGATCGAGGAGCTCCTCCGCTACGACCCGGAGACCGCCGGCGGCCTGATGACCGCCCAGGTCGTCACCGTGCGCGCCGACGCCACCGCCGGCGCCGCCATCGAGTCCCTCCGCCGCCAGGCGGAGGAGATCCAGGACTTCTCCCAGGTCTACGTGGTGGACGATGCCGACCACCTGCTCGGGGTCCTGCCCATCAAGTCGCTGGTCACCAGCCGGGCGGACCGCGTGGTGCGCGACCTGATGGAAGACACCGAGATCCGGGTGCCGCCGGAGCTGGACCAGGAAGAGGTCGCCCGGCTGATGAGCCGCTACAACGTCCCGGCGGTCCCGGTCGTGGACCCGGGGGGAAAGCTGCTGGGGCAGGTGACCTTCGACGACGTGATCGACGTGGTCGAGGCCGAGCAGACCGAGGACCTGCTGAAGTTCTCCGGCACATCGGCGGACGAGGAGCTGGCCGCCCCCTGGACCGGCGCGGTCCGCAGCCGGCTGCCCTGGCTGTGCCTGAACCTGCTCACCGCCTGCGTCTCGGGTTGGGTGGCCTCCCAGTTCAGCCACGAAGTGGACCGGCTGCTCACCCTGATCTTCTGGATGCCCATCGTGGCCGGCATGGGGGGGAATGGCGGTACGCAGGCCCTCGCGGTCACGGTGCGTCGGGTGGCGCTCGGGCTCATCCCGCAGGGGAGGGCCCATGCGGTCGTCGGCAAGGAGCTGTTGGCTGGTCTGGTGAACGGGCTGGTGGTGGGCATCATTGCCACCCTGCTCGCCCTGGCGCTGGGGCACGGCCCCCGCCTCGGCCTGGTCGTGTTCCTGGCGCTGGCGGGCAACCTCTTCGTGGCCGGGACGATGGGCGCGCTCATCCCGCTGGCGCTGAACCGGGTCGGTGTGGACCCGGCGGTGGCGTCCTCGATCTTCGTCACCGCCTTCACCGACGTCTGCGGCGTCCTGCTGCTGTTCGGGCTCACCTCCGCGCTGCTGGGGGTGTAGGCGGTAGCGACGGTAACGACGGTACCGTCGCTACCGTCGTTACCGTCGTTACCGTCGTTACCGTCGTTACCGCCCTTACCGCCCTACCACCCCAACTGCACCTCCGCCCGGCTGTACAGGAACCGGCCGTTGTAGCCGAAGGGGCTCGCGGCCGCCCAGGGGAAGGTGCCGAAGTTGTTGTTGTAGTCCTTGGACCGGTCGCCGGTGCTGCTGTCCACCACCCGGTTGGAGCTGGGCTGGTCGGGATAGACGTCGAACAGGTTCCGCGCCCCGATGGCGAGCTTCACCTGGTTGAAGCTGTACCCCAATTCCAGGTCAATCAGCGTCTTGGAGCCGTACCGCTCGCGGCAGAGGTCGCAGAACCCGGGCTGGGCCGAGGAGAACTTGCCGTAGTAGGAGGCGCGGCCAAGGGCGCGGAAGCGCCCGTTTTCGTATTGCGTGGTGAGGGTGCCGCGCCAGTCGGGCCGCTCCTCGGTGATCGCGATGTAGCCCACCGTGTCCATCAGTCCCGGCTCGAGGGAGTTCTGCAGCACCGTCGGGAGGTCGTCGATGTGGGTGATGGTGTTCTTGGTGTAGTTGACCCCGGCATCGAAGGTGAGCGAGCCGCTCGCCCCCGCGGGCACCCGCAGGCTCGCCGCCAGGTCCACGCCCTGGGTCTTGGTGTCGAGCCCGTTGGTGAAGTACTGGACCCCGCCCCCCCCCGAGAAACCCCCCCCCCCCAGGATAGCCAGCGTGGGGGCCGCGGCGAAGGTGGCGCCGAGCAGGATCCGGTCGTTGATCTTGATGTGGTAGAAATCCAGCGTGAGCGTCAGGTTGTCGCGCGGCGTGACCGCGAGGCCGGCGCTCAGGTTGAACGAGGTCTCCTCCTTGAGGTCCTTCGCGCCCAGCAGCCGTGAGGCGGGATGATCCACCGGGTAGTTGCCCACCTCCACCAGGGAGCCCGCGATGTAGCTGGTGGTGATGTGGCTGAAGTAGATCTGGCTCAGCCCCGGCGCCCGGAACCCGGTGCTGGCGGCGCCGCGGAACACCAGCCGCTGGCTGGGCTGGAACCGGAGCGCCAGCTTGCCGGAAATATTGGACCCGAAGTCGCTGTAGTTCTCGTAGCGCCCGGCCACGTTGGCCAGCACCTGTTCCGACAGGTTGGTCTCGAGGTCGGTGTAGAAGCCGAAATTGGTGCGCGAGTGATCGCTGGCGTCGCTGGGGGCGAAACCGCCGAAGACCGAGGACCCGCCCGGCGCCGGCCCGCTCGAGTCCTGCGCCTGGTGATTCCCGTTGACCCATGATGCCCGCTCGCCGGCGGTGATTTCGTACTGCTCCCGCCGCACCGTGGCGCCAATCGCCACGTTGACCGGGTTGGGCAGGCCCACGGTGACTTCCCGGGCCACGTTCACGGCGCCGAGCACCTCGCTCCGCTCCAGCCGGCCGGCGAAGAACGAGGTCTGGTTCGGGATCCCGGGGTCGTCGGAGGTCCCGAGCGTGCCATCGGCGCCCGGCGCGCAGGCGGTGACCAGGCAGGGACCCAGGGAGGCATTGAGGGTGTTGCGCAGGTTGTAGTCAAAGCGGTTGCGGCCGTAGGTGCCGCCGAAATCAATGGCCCAGCCGCCGGCGCTGGTGCGGAGCCCGCCGGCCACGGAATAGTCCGCCACCTTCGGCCGGAACTCCGGCAGGAAGCCGTTGGGATAGATCTCGGGCCAGTTGCGGTTGCCGTCGAAGTAGCGCCAGTAGCCGTTGCCGGTCCCCACCCGGTGGGCGTAGCCGCCGAAGGCGTACAGCTCGGTGCTCCCGCCGCTCCCGACCGGCATCCGGAAGTTGGCGAAGGTCATCGCGTCCTTCTCCAGGCCGTCGCCCCAGTGGAGGTTGGGCTGGGGGAGGCCGTTCCGCTTCTCGATGACCTGTCCGTCGGAGCCGATCGAATCGGCGTTACCCGCCGCGTCCACGAGGTAGGGGTCCGCCCAGGCGCGGTTGGTGGGGTCGCGCTGCAGGAACTCGCCGAACAGCGCCAGCGAGCCGCGCCCCAGCCCGATGCCGATCCCGCCATTCACGTCAATCGTGGTGCCGTCGTTGCTGTAGCCCCGGCCGGTGACGAACTGGCCCGCGTTGGCGCTCAGGAACGGCGCGAACCGCCCCTCCTTGAGCACCAGGTTGACGACTCCGGCGATGGCGTCGGACCCGTACTGCGCCGCGGCCCCATCCCGCAGCACCTCGATCCGCTCCACCGCGCCGCCCGGAATGGCGTTGAGGTCCACCCCCGAGGAGCCCGCGCCCATCCCGTAGGCGAAGGTGTTGAGGACCGCGGTCTGGTGCCGCCGCCAGCCGTTGACCAGCACCAGGGTATGGTCGGGGGAGAGGCCGCGCAGGGTGAAGGGCCGAACGATATCGTTGGCGTCGGTGACGCTCTGCCGCGGGAAATTCACCGAGGGCGCCAGCGCCTGCAGGATCTGGCTGGTCTCGGTGGTTCCCTGTTCCGCGATATCCTCGGCGGTGAAGACGTCCACCGGCACCGCCAGCTCCTCCGCCGCGGTGTGGCGGCCGCGCGAGCCGATCACGACGTCGATCGGCGCCAGTTCCACCGCGGTACGGTCCAGGGAGAAGTTCTGCTGGGCGACGTCTGCGCCCACCACCGTCACCAGGGCCTCGGTCGGGGTGTAGCCGATGGCGCGGACCCGGATGGTGCGCGGGCCGGCGGGGACCCCACGGAGGGTGTAGCGGCCGGAGGCCGCGGTGGTGGCGCGGAGGGTCGTGCCCTCCGCCGAGACGAGGGCCCCGGCGATCGCGGCCCCGGCGCTGTCCGTCACGGTGCCCTGCACGGTGCCAGACTGCGCCGCCGCGGCGCCCGGGGAGGTGGCGAGCAACAACAGGGCCCCGGCGCACAGGCCGAGGAAGCGGACCACGGGACGTGGCATCCGGACCTCCAGAGGGGTTGGCACAAGCTGAGGGTGGGGGACAAGCCGGCTTCGGCGAGGTTACGGTCCAATTCCCGGTCCGTCAAGCATCACGCCCTATCCCCCGGCGGGGGGGAGGAAGCCCGTAGCCCCGTAAAGTTGCGTAGGTGGTTCGCTCGGGCGAAGTTACAGCCATGAAAGCGGCTTCCCTGGTGGCCGACCTTCGGGCCCGCAAGGCCCCGGCGATCGCCCGCGCCATCTCCCTGGTGGAGAACGCGCGGGCCGGCTTCGAGGAGTTGCTCTCGGCGCTGCATCCCTCCCTTGGCCACGCCCGCCGGATCGGCATCACCGGCCCCCCGGGCGCCGGCAAATCCACCCTGACCGAACGCCTGGTCCAGGCGTACCGCGCCCAGGGCCTGACCGTTGCAGTGGTCGCGGTGGACCCCACGAGTCCGTTCACCGGCGGCGCCCTGCTCGGCGACCGCATCCGCATGGAGTCGATCGCGCTGGACCCCGGGGTGTTCATCCGCTCCATGGCTACCCGCGGTTCGCTCGGGGGGCTGGCCACCACCACCCGCGAAGTCTGCGACGTGCTGGATGGCGGGGGCTTCGACCGGATCCTCATCGAGACGGTCGGGGTGGGCCAGTCGGAACTGGACGTGGCGCGCACTGCGGACTCCACGGTGCTGGTGCTGGTCCCGGAGTCCGGGGATGGCATCCAGACGCTCAAGTCCGGCATCATGGAGATTGGTGACCTCTTCGTGGTGAACAAGGCGGACCGGCCCGGCGCCGACCGGCTGCGGCAGGAGATCGAGGTCACCCTCGGCATCCGTCAGGGGAACGCCTTCCGGCATGTGAAGGCGCACCACGGTGTCTCGGCGACTCGGCGGCTGGACGGCTCGACCGCGGTGCCAGACGCCGAGCCGCCGAGCCGCCGAGGCGCCGAGCCGCCGAGCTGGCAGCAGCCGGTGCTGGGCACCGTGGCCGCGAAGGGAGAGGGCGTCGGGGACCTGCTTGCGGCGCTGGACCAGCATCACGACTGGCTGGTGAGCACCGGCGAGCTGGTCCGGCGCCGGCGGCGGCGGCTCTATGAGCGCACCCGTGAAGTCGTGGAGCGCGCGACGCGGCAGTGGATCTGGCAGGAGAGCGGGGCCGAGCAGGCGATCCAGGAACAGATGGACGCGGTCATGGAGGGCCGAGCGAGCCCGTACGATGTCGCCGCCCTGGTGCTGGACGGACTCAAACAGGGATCCCGGGTATGACGTCCTCGAAGGCCGACGAAGCCCGCGAGCTGGCCGAGCGCCTCGAGGCGCGGGAGCGCGAGCTGGAGGCGCTGCGGCGGGAGGTGGCGGCCTGGCGTGCCGCCAACGCCCATCAGCCGCTCCGCACCGACGTGGATTTCACCAGCTGGTCGGGCCGCAGCGTCGAGCCGGTCTACACCCCCGCCGACCTCCGGGCCGACGATCCGTCGCGGGTCGGGCTTCCGGGTGAGTTCCCCTACCTGCGCGGCATCCATCCCACCGGCTACCGCGGCAAGCTGTGGACGATGCGGCAGTTCGCCGGGTTCGGCACGGCGCAGGACACCAACGCCCGCTACAAGTTCCTGCTGGCCCGGGGCCAGACCGGCCTCTCGGTGGCCTTCGACTTCCCGACCCTGATGGGTTACGACTCCGATCACCCGCGCTCGGAGGGGGAGGTCGGGAAGTGCGGCGTGGCCATCAGCAGCGCGCGGGACATGGAGACGCTGTTCGACGGCATCCCGCTGGACCGCGTCTCCACCTCGATGACCATCAATGGTCCGGCGGCGATGCTGTTCTGCTTCTACGTCGCCGCGGCGGAACGGCAGGGCGTGGACCCGGCGAAGCTCCAGGGCACGATCCAGAATGACATGCTGAAGGAGTACATGGCCCAGCACGCCTGGATCTTCCCGGTGGAGCCGGCGCTCAAGGTCATCGTGGACCTGTTTGAGTGGGCGGCGGCCCACACCCCCAAGTGGAACACGATCTCGATATCCGGCTACCACATCCGGGAGGCGGGCGCGACGGCGGCGCAGGAACTGGCGTTCACGCTCGCCAACGGCTTCTGCTACGTGGAGCACGGGCTGGAGCGGGGGCTGGACGTGGATGCCTTCGCTCCCCGGCTGTCGTTCTTCTGGGACGTGCACAACGACTTCTTCGAGGAGATCGCCAAGATGCGCGCGGCCCGGCGCATCTGGGCCCGCACCATGCGCCAGAAGTACGGCGCCCGGAACCCGCGCAGCTGGCAGATGCGGTTCCACAGCCAGACGGCCGGCGTGTCCCTCACCGCGCAGCAGCCGCACAACAACATCGTGCGGGTGGCGTACCAGGCGCTGGCGGCGGTGCTGGGCGGCACCCAGTCGCTGCACACCAACGCCCTCGACGAGACCCTGGCGCTCCCCACCGAGGAGTCGGTGCGGATCGCGCTCCGGACCCAGCAGATCCTGGCCTACGAGACCGGCGTGCCCAACGTCGCCGACCCGCTGGGCGGCTCCTACTATGTGGAGGCGCTGACCGACGGCCTGGAGCGTGAGGCCGCCGGGCTCTTCGCCGAAATCGAGGCCCAGGGCGGGGTCGTGCGGGCGATCGAGGGGGGCTGGTTCCAGCGCCAGATCGCCCAGTCCGCCGCCCGGTTCCAGCACGAGGTGGAGCAGGGCCGCCGGACCGTCGTGGGCCTCAACCAGTTCGAGGAGCAGGATGAGCCGCCGGTCGCCATCCTCAAGATCGGGGGCGGAGCAGAGGAGCAGCAGCGCGCCAGCATGCGGGCGCTCCGGGCCGGGCGCGACCAGCCCCGGGTGGATGCCGCGCTCGAGGCGCTCCGGGCGGCCGCCGCCGAGGGACGCAACGTCATACCCCCGATGCTGGACTGCGCCCGCGCCTATGCCACGTTGTTCGAGATTCGTCACGTGCTCGAGGGCGTCTATGGGACGTACCGTGAGCCCGTCTTCTTCTAATGCCGGGACGTGTCATGCAGAACCCCGATATCGCCCGTCTGCTGGCGAAGCTCACCAAGCTCCGCACCGACCAGCACCGGATCGTCACCTGCTACCTCAAGGTCGAGCCGCGGGACCGCGCGCGCGGCAAGTATGTGATCAAGCTCAAGAACCGGGTGCGGGAAGTGGAGCAGGCCCTCGAGAGCCTGGACCTCCCGCGCGGCGTCCGGGACCAGGTCTCCGCGGACCTCAAGCGGATCTTCGACCAGCTCCGGGAACCGGCCCGGCTGCCGGCCTCGCAGGGGGTGGCGGTGTTCGCCTGCGGGCCGCTCAAGCTCTTTGAGCTGGTGGGCCTGCCCAGCGTGCACCGCTCCCGCCTCGCCGTGGACCGGACCGCGCTGGTCCGGGAGCTCGCCTCCGTCGAGGACGAGATCGGGTCCCTGCTCACAGTGGTGCTGGACCGCACCACCGCCCGGCTCTTCGAGGTGACCGCCTTCGGTGCCGCGGAGCTCGAGACCATCAAGGCCGGCAGCACCCGCGGGGGGCGCTACCACAGCGACCGCGCCGATTCCCCCGGGCAGGGGGAAGCGCAGTTCAACAACCGTATCCGGGAAGAGAAGCAGCGGCACTACGCCGCCATTGCCGAACGGCTCTTCTTCCACCACCGGCGCCGGCCGGTGCATGGCATCGTGCTGGCCGGGCCCGGCAAGGATGCCGGAGCGGTCGCCGCGTTCCTGCACCCGTACCTCGCGGAGCGCCTCATGGGGGTCGTCAGCCTGAATCCCAAGGAGGCCAAGACGGCGGTGGTCTATGAGGCCACGCTGGCCGCCCGCGCCGAGTTCGAGCGGGAGTCGGAGCGCAGCATCGCCCGCGGCCTCGAGGAGGCGCTGGGACAGGGCTGGGCAGTGGACGGCTTCGAGGGGACCCTGCGCGCGCTCGGCCGGGGCCAGGTGCGCACGCTGCTGGTGGATGCCGATGCCCAGGGCCCCGGCTTCCGCTCCAGCAAGTCCGGCCGCCTCTCCCTGACCGAACAGGGGCTCCGCGCCGACGGCGACGTGGTCCCGGTGCTCGACATCGTGGACGAGGCCATCGAGGAGGCGCTGCGCCAGCGGGTCGAGGTCGAGGTGCTGTACGACGACAAGGCCCGCGCCGCCATCGCGAGCCTTGGCGGGCTGCTCCGCTTCCGGTGAGTCTCCGGACCGTCCTCTTCGACGCCGGCAACACCCTCATCTCCCTCGACTACCCGCGGCTGGCCGCGGCAGTGGGCGGGGCAACGGGAGTGAGCCTCACCGCCGACGGCCTGGCAGCGACGGCGGGCGACGCGGCGCTGGCCCTCGAGCGGGGGGACGGCACCGACCGGGAGCGGGCCAGCCGGTACCTGGAGCTGCTGTTCGAGCTGGCCGGCGTGCCCCGCAGCCGGATGGAACTGGTCCGGGAAACGCTGCTCCAGCTGCACCAGGAGCGCCACCTCTTTGGCGCGATGGATCCGGGGACTCCCGCGGCCCTCACCCGCCTGCGCCAGGCCGGGCTCCGGCTGGCAGTGGTCTCCAACAGTGACGGCCGCGCCGAGGAGGCGCTGGCGGCGGTCGGGATCCTGGAGCAGTTCGAGTTCGTGATCGACTCCCAGCTGGTCGGCATCGAGAAGCCCGACCCCCGGATCTTCCGGATCGCGCTGGAGCGGATGGGGCTCGAGCCCGCGGAAGGGCTCTACGTGGGCGACATCTACGAAGTGGACGTGATCGGCGCCCGTCGCGCCGGGCTGGACGTGATCCTGATGGACCCGCTGGGCCATCACGCCGGGCGGGACGTCCGCACCGCGCGGAATGTCGCCCAAGCGGCCGAGCTGGTGCTGCTGCAGGAACGACAGGTCTCCACCTGAGGTCAGCTATGGTTGCCGCGCTCGAGAAGAAGGCCCGCTCCCGCCCGATCCGCGTCCTCGTGGCCAAACCCGGCCTCGACGGCCACGACCGGGGCGCCAAGGTCGTGGCGGCGGCGCTCCGCGACGCGGGCATGGAAGTGATCTATACCGGGCTGCACCAGACGCCGGACATGATCGCCACCGCTGCCGTGCAGGAAGACGTGGACGTGGTGGGCCTGTCGATACTTTCCGGCGCCCACATGACGCTCTTCCCGCGGGTCCGGGCCCTGCTCACCGAGGCCGGCCGCCCCGACATCCTGCTCACCGGCGGGGGGATCATCCCCGAGGAGGATGCCGCGGCGCTGGAGCAGCTGGGGGTGGGCCGCCTCTTCGGTCCCGGCACGCCCACCGGCGATCTCATCTCCTACATCGAGCAGTGGGCCGCCACGCACCTGAAGGACTGACCCAGTGGCCACGACCGGCGGCACCCGGACGCCGCGCCTGCGGGCGCTGACGGAGGAGTACGCCACCCTCGCGGCCCGGCTGCGGCAGGGCGGGGGGGCCACGCGCATCGCCCGGATGCACGAGAAGGGACAGCTCGCCCCACGGGAGCGGGTGGAGGCGCTGCTCGACCCCGGCACCCCCTGGTGCGAACTCGGCCTCCTGATGGCGTATGACCAGTACGAGGGCCAGGCGCCGGGCGCGGGGGTGATCACCGGCGTCGGCGTGGTCGAGGGCCACGAGGTGGTCGTGGTCGCCAACGACGCGACGGTAAAGGCCGGCTCCTGGTGGCCCGAGACCATCCGCAAGATGCTCCGCGCCCAGGAAGTCGCGATGCGGCAGCGGATCCCGATCATCTACCTGGTGGACTCGGCCGGTGTGAACCTCCCCTACCAGGGCGGCGTCTTTCCCGGGCAGTACGGAGCGGCCCGGATCTTCTACTACAACTCGCTCATGCGGCGGTACCTCAACGTGCCGCAGATCAGCGCGGTGATGGGGAGCTGCATCGCCGGCGGGGCGTACCTGCCGGCGCTCTCCGACGTGATCTTCATGGTCGAGGGGACCAGCTTCATGGGGCTGGGCGGACCCAACCTGGTGAAGGGCGCCACCGGCCAGACGGTCGATGCCGAAACGCTGGGCGGCGCCGCCATGCACACGTCGGTCTCCGCGGTGGCACACTACCGCGCCGCCACAGACATCGAATGCCTCCGGATGGTGCGCGGGTACGTCGCCCGGCTGCCCCGGAAGGCCGAGCCCCCGGGGACCCGACCCGCCGAGCCGGCCGCACGCCCCATCACCGATCTCTACGACATCCTTCCCGTGGACCACCGCATGTCCTACGACGTGCGGGCGCTGCTCGCCTGCCTGCTCGACGGAGGGCGCTTCGAGGAGTTCCAGCCCGATGTCGGCAAGGAGCTGCTCTGCGGCCATGGCGCCATCGAGGGGCGCCAGGTGGCGGTCCTCGCCAACGCCAGGACGGTGATCAAGGGCAAGCCGGGCCAGATGCCGCGCATCGGCGGGATCATCTACACCGAAAGCGCGGAGAAGGCGGCGTATTTCATCGAGACCGCAAACCGGCAGCGCCTGCCGCTGCTGTTCGTGCAGGACGTGAGCGGGTTCATGGTGGGCCTCGACGCGGAGCAGTCGGGCATCATCCGGGCGGGGGCCCACTTCGTGGAGGCCATGGCCACCGCCACGGTCCCCAAGCTGGTGCTCACCGTGAACCACGCCTCCGGGGCGGGCTACTACGCGATGGCGGGACAGGGGTTCGATCCCGACTTCATCCTGAGCTGGCCCACCGGACGCATGGCCGTCATGGAAGGGGAGTCCGCGGTGGAGGCGGTGCATGGCCAGGAGCTGACCCGCGCGCGGGCGGAGAAGCGGGAGCCGGCGCCAGAGGTCAAGGTGGCGGTGGACGCCATGCGGGCCGACTACGAGCACCAGCTCGACGCCAAGTACGCCGCCGCCCGCGGCTACGTGGACGCGATCATCACCCCGGAAGAGACCCGCGACCTGCTGGCCTTCCTGGTGCGGGTCACGCAACACTACGAGGGGGCTCACCTCGGACCCTTCGTGCTGCCGCCCCTCGGATGACGCTCCCACCGCGCGGTGCCCTCGGTGGCCTGCTCACCCTGCTGCTCGCCTGCGCCGGCGCGCCGGGCACGCCGCGCCCGAACGTGGACCCGGTCCGTACCGCGCCGCCGCCGGCGCCCGTCCCGAAGGAGCCGGAGCCGGACCCGATCATCCCTGCGCGCGAGGCGTATCGCCGGGGCTGGATGCCGGTCGCGCCCACCGGCGTGCCCCAGTTCCTCAAGCTCCACCCGACGTACGACGGCCGCGGGGTGCTGATCGCCATCCTCGACAGCGGCCTCGACCCCGCGATTCCGGGGCTCGGCAGCACCAGCACGGGGGAGCGGAAGATCCTCGACTTGCGGGACTTCTCCGGGGAAGGGCGCGTGGCGCTGGCCCCGCTCGCCCCGCAGGCAGATGAGATCGTCGTGGGCGGCCGGCGGTTCGACGGCTTCAGCCGGATCCGCGCCGTCGCCGTGGGCGGACGGGTCTACGGCGGGACCATCGCGGAGCGGCCGCTGGGCGAGCCGCCGGCCTCGGACCTGAATGGAGACCGGGACGACGCCGACACCCTGGCCGTGGTGGTGGCGCGGGCCAGCGACGGCTGGGTGCTCTTCGCCGACACCGACGGGGACGGCTCGTTCGCCAACGAACGGGCGGTGCACGACTATCTCACCGCCCGCGAGACCTTTGCCTGGCGCACCGGTTCACGCGCGCCGACCATGACCATCGCCGCCAACTTCGCCGACTCCGCGGGGGCGCCGCGGCTCGACCTGTACTTCGATACCAGCGCCCACGGTTCCCACGTGGCGGGCATCGCCGCCGGTCATGACCTCTACGGTGTCACCGGTTTCGACGGCGTGGCCCCGGGCGCCTTCCTCCTCGGGCTCAAGATCGCCAACAACGCCCAGGGCGGGATCTCCACGACCGGCAGCATGCTGCGGGCGATGGACTACGCCATTCGCTTTGCCCGGGCCCGCCGGCTGCCGCTGGTGCTCAACCTGAGCTTCGGCGTGGGCAACGAGGCGGAGGGCGAGGCCCGGATCGACGCCCTGGTCGATTCGGTGCTCGCCCTCAACCCGGACCTGGTGTTCACCATCAGCGCCGGCAACGACGGGCCCGGGCTTTCCACGATGGGCTACCCGGGCTCCGCGTCCCGGGCCCTCACGGTGGGCGCCACTTTCCCCGGGGTGTTCCTCGGCGCCACCGGCCGCGGCGGCGACCCGATCGCCTATTTCAGCTCCCGGGGCGGAGAGCTCGCCAAGCCAGACATCATCACCCCCGGCATGGCCTACTCCACCGTTCCCCGGTGGGATACCGGCGATGAGCGCAAGGGAGGGACCAGCATGGCCTCCCCGCATGCCGCGGGGCTGGTAGCACTGCTCCTCTCCGGGGCCGCGCAGGAGGGCCGGAGCTTCCTCGCCAGCCAGGTGCGGCAGGCGCTCATGGTCACTGCCCGTCCGCTGGCCGCCTCCAGCTATCTCGACGACGGCACCGGCCAGCCCGATGTCGGCGCGGCCTGGCGCTGGCTGGCGCAGGGGCGCATTGTGCCGGAGATCACGGTGCAGGCCGCCGGGTCCCCGGGAAGCGCGATCTTCCGGCAGGTCCGCCTCGGGGCGGCGCTCGATACCGCGCCCCGCTTCGTGCTGACGCTGCCGGCGGGCTCACCCCCGCTCCCGGTCACCCTCCGCTCCACCGCCCCCTGGCTGGCCGCGCCGGCAAGTCTGACCATTGGTCCCGGCCGGAACTCCGTCGAGCTGGCGTTGCGCCCGGCCGCGCTGGCCGAGCCGGGGGTGTATACCGGCGTCGTCACCGGGTGGACCGCCGACACCGCGCTGGGACCCGTCTTCCGGCTGGTCACCACGATCATCCGCGCCGATACCGGCGAGACCATCGCCACGGACCTGGGCGCCCTGGCGGCCGGCGCGACCGGCCGCGCCGTCTTTGAGGCCACCGCCGCGCGGCCCTTCGCCCTCGCGGTCAGCACCGCGGAACCGGCGGAACAGGTGCTGGTGTACCTGCATGAACCCGGCGGGCAGCCGTATCGCGAGGACAACGGCATCGGCGCCGGGTCGGGGGAGTCCGCGGGCCAGATCGTGGTGGATGCGCGCGACGTCGTGCCTGGGTTCTACGAGGCCGCGATCGTCGCCCCGCCGCTCGATGGCGCGCGAGCCACGCTGGTGGTGCGCCAGAGCCCGCTGACGCTGCACGCCGGCCGGGAAGGCCCCGGCATCCGCATCCGGCTCGGCAACCTCAGCCCGGACGCCGTCGCCACCGAACCGTTCGTGGTCCTGGTCGGCGCCGAGCGCACCGCGCGGGTGGAAGCCGGCGGATCGGCGGTGGAGCGGGTCCGCTTCCAGGTGCCGGACTGGGTGGTGCACGCGTCGGTGGATGTCTCGCTCGATCGCGGCGCCTGGACCCAGTTCACCGATCTCGGCATGACGATGCTGGATGACCAGGGACGGCAGCTCGGGAAGTCCCCGCTCAACTACGCCTTCGGCCGCCTGCATGTGGACCTCACCGACCGGACCGGTGGCCCGCGCGAGGCGGAACTGGCCCTCTTTCCCGGCTTCGCGGATCCAGCGGGGGTGCGGCCCTGGTCCGCCACGGTGTCCATCCGGCTGTATGCCGATTCGGCCCACGTCACCCGCACTCGCGCCGAGGCGGTCACCGTGCCGGCCGGGGGCAGCGCCACGGTGAGTGTGCCCTTTCCGGAATCCCGGCTCCTGCTCGGGACCGCCTTCGTGCCGCTGGGGATCGTCGTGGTCCCCGAGGATGACCAGACCTGGACCCTCGAGGTCCCCCTTCCGGCGCCCGGCGCCCCGCTCAATCCATGACTGAACGCATCGTCCGAGTCGCCGCCGGCCAGGGGTTCTGGGGGGACTGGCTCGAAGCCCCCGTCCGCCAGGTCCAGGACGGACCAATCGACTACCTGATGATGGACTACCTCGCCGAGGTGACCATGTCCATCATGCAGAAGCAGAAGTCCCGCGACCCGAAATTCGGGTATGCCCGGGACTTCGTGCCCCTGATGGAGCGGATCCTGCCGGCCATCGCGGCGAAAGGGATCAAGGTCACCAGCAACGCCGGCGGGGTGAATCCCCGCGCCTGCGCCGAGGCGGTGCGGGAGGTGGCGCGGAAGCTCGGCCTCTCCGGCAAGGTGCGGATCGCGCTCGTGAGCGGTGACGACATCCTCCCCCGGCTGGATGACCTGCTCGCCCGGGGCCATGACCTGCGGGACATGGACACCGGCCGCCCGCTCTCCGACATTCGGGACCGGGTGCTCTCGGCCAATGCCTACCTGGGCATGGCGCCGATAGTGGAGGCGCTGCGTCGGGGGGCGCAGGTCGTGATCACCGGCCGGGTCACCGACACGGGACTGACCCTGGGGCCGCTGTTTCATGAGTTCGGGTGGAATCCGGATGACTGGGACCGGGTTGCGGCGGGCACGGTGGCGGGGCACATCATCGAATGCGGGGCGCAGTCGAGCGGGGGCAACCTGCTCCGGGACTGGCGCAAGGTGAAGGGGCTGGCCAACCCGGGGTTCCCCATCGTCGAAGCCCGGGCGGACGGCAGCTTCCTCGTGACCAAGCATCCCGGCACCGGCGGCGTGGTGAACCTCGCCAGTGTCACGGAGCAGCTGGTGTACGAGATGGGCGATCCGCACAGCTACATCACTCCCGATGGCGTCGCGGACTTCACCTCGATCCAGCTGGCCCAGGCCGGGAAGGACCGGGTCCGGGTCAGCGGGATCCGCGGCGGGCCGCGCACCGACAAGCTCAAGGTCTCGATCGCGTACTTCTACGGCTACAAGGCCGTTGGCACCCTGGTGTACAGCTGGCCCGAAGCGTACGACAAGGCCCGGGCCGCCGACCGCATTCTCCGCCAGCGGCTCAAGGACCTTGGGCTCGAGTTCGAACAGATCCTCACCGAGTTCGTCGGGGTCGACGCGACCCACGGGCCGCTCTCGGGGCCGCCGGATCCCGAGGCACCCGAGGTGCAGTTGCGGATCGGGGTCCGCGGAAAGGACAAGGCGGCCGTGGAGCGCTTCACGCGGGAGATCGCCCCCCTGGTCCTCACCGGTCCGCCCAGCGTCACCGGCTTTGCCGGCGGCCGCCCGGAGGTGCAGGAGGTGGTGGCCTACTGGCCGGCGCTCATCGACCGGACCGAGATCGAACCGCAGGTACGGGTGGAGGTCCTCGATGCCTAGGATCCAGTTGCGCTGGCTGGCCCACGCCCGCTCCGGGGACAAGGGCGACACGGCGAACGTCGGCCTCATCGCGCTCGACCCGGCCTGGTACCCGCTGCTCGTCAAGCAGGTCACCCGCGCCCGTGTCGCCCGCCATTTCCGGGGAATGGTGAAGGGGGTGGACCGCTTCGAACTCCCCAACCTCAAGGCGCTGAATTTCCTGCTGCACGGCGCGCTGGACGGCGGCGGCACCATCTCGCTCAAGACCGACGCCCAGGGCAAGGTGTATTCGACGGCGCTGCTCCGGATGGAGATCGAGGTCCCGCCGGCCATCGCGCGGACGGTGCCGCGCCCGCGGGGCGGCTGAGCGGCACATGGCCCTCCTCACCTCCGTCGCCGGCGGGGTCCTGACCCTGACCCTCAACCGGCCTGAGAAGCGCAACGCGCTGGATGCCGCGACGGTGGAGGCGCTGCTGGCGGCGCTGGACCAGGCCCGGCTCGACGCCACGGTCCGGGTGATCGCGCTCCGCGGGGCGGGGAAGGACTTCTGTGCCGGCGCAGACCTGGACGAGTTGCTGGCCTCGGTGGAGCTGTCGCCGGAGGAGAACGAACGGGCGGCCCGGCGCCTGGGCGAGGTCTTCGCCAGGATCCGGGAGCTCGAGAAGCCGGCGGTGGCGCTGGTGCAGGGACGGGCGCTCGCGGGCGGGGCAGGACTGGCCACCGGCTGCGACCTGGTGCTGGCCGCGGAATCCTCCCAGTTCGGGTATCCGGAGATCCAGCGGGGCTTCGTCCCGGCCATGGTCATGACCCTGCTCCGCCGTCAGGTCGGGGAGAAGATCGCGTTCGACCTCGTGGCCACCGGCCGCCTGCTCCGCGCCGAAGAGGCACGGGAGCTCGGCCTGGTGTCGCGGGTTCTCCCCGACGCGACGTTCGACTCCGAGGCGCAGGCCATCCTGGCCCAGCTGGCCGGCGCCAGCGCCTCCGCCCTGGCCCTGGTCAAGCGGCTGCTCTACGAGCTGGATGGCCGGGGTTTCCGGGAGGGGATCGCACTCGGCGCGCGGATCAATGCGCTGGCCCGGATGCACCCTGACTTCCGCACCGCCATCGCCGCGTTCCTCAGGAAATGAACCCGCGCTTCTCCCCCGCGGCCTTCCGGCTGTATTTCGCCATCCTCGGCTTCCTGCTCGCGGCGGCGGCGGTGGCGCTGGACAACAGGTACCTCGTCTGGGCCGCGCTCTCGGTGCTGAGCGTGGCGCTCATCCTCCGCCTGTACCTGGGCCGAAAGAGCCGCTGAGCCGCGCCCGGATTCACGCACCTTCCCGCGTTCCCGGGAACCCATGAGTCGGCGAGACCGCTGCTATCATCGCGGCCATGACCCCGCTCGCCGACCGCATCGCCGATGCCCGCCGCCTCCTGCACGGCCACTACGGCTTCGCGGACTTTCGCCCGCTGCAGCGTCGGGTGGTGCAGTCCGTGCTCGCCGGCCGTGACACGCTGGCCGTCCTTCCCACCGGGGGCGGCAAGTCCATCTGCTTCCAGGTGCCGGCGCTGGTCCTCGGGGGGCTCACCGTCGTCATCTCCCCGCTCGTGGCCCTCATGCAGGACCAGGTGGTGGCGCTCATCCGGCGCCGGGTCGGCGCGGCCACCCTCAACTCGCTGATGCCGCGGGAAGAGCAGGCCGCGGTGCTGGAACGGATCGGCCGGGGGGACCTGAGCCTGCTCTACGTCTCGCCGGAGCGGGCCCCATCGCTCGCCCTGGAGCTGCTCCGTCGCGGCATCCGGCCGCGTCTCCTTGCCGTGGACGAGGCGCACTGCATCACCGAATGGGGGCATGATTTCCGGCCGAGCTACCGGCAGCTGGCGCGCATCCGTACCGAGCTGGGCCGCCCCCCGGTCGTCGCGCTGACCGGCAGTGCGACCCAGGCGGTGCGCGCGGACATCATCGCGTCGCTGCAGCTCTCCCGCCCGGACCTCCACCTGGCCTCCTTCGACCGGCCAAACCTCCGCTTCGAGGTGGAGCTGCTCAAGGGCACGGCGGAGCGCCTGCCCCGCACGCGGGAGCTATTGGCGCCGAAGCAGGGGCTGGCCATCGTGTACGTGACCACCCGGAACAGCGCCGATGCCGTGGCCCAGGCGCTCTGGTTCGCCGGGCACCGCTCGGCGCCCTACCACGCGGGCCTCACCCGGGAGCGGCGGGCGGAGGTGCTGCAGCGCTTCGTGGCGGAGGACCTCGACGTGGTGGTGGCCACCTCCGCCTTCGGCATGGGCATCGATGCCCCGCGCGTACGGCAGGTGATCCATTGGGGGATGTCCCCAACTCCGGAAGCGTACTACCAGGAGGCGGGCCGCGCGGGCCGTGATGGACAGGAGGCGCGGTGCATCCTGCTGCACCAGAACGGTGATGCCGAGGTGCATCGGCGGCAGCTGGAGGTCACCTTTCCCCCACGCCGCGTCCTGGAAGAGCTGTGGGAGGACCCCGGCCGACGAGCGCGGCACCCCGCGGCGGTGGTCGCTGCCGCGGACCGGCTCCGGGCCGAACTCGGCGCCGATGCCGTCGGGGGCTGGGAACGGGTGGCACGCCGCAAGGCGGCGGCCGGCGACCGCCTCCAGACCATGGAGCGGTACGCCGGGACCCGGCGCTGCCGCCGCCGGCTGCTGCTGGAGTATTTCGGAGAGGAGAGCGCCTCGTGCGCGGGCTGCGACCGGTGTGCCCCCCGCGGGGCTCCGGGCCGTCGTGGCGTGGGTTCGTGGTTCGGCGTATTCTAGGGAATGCACTCCAGCCATACGTCCCGACTGCGGGTCTGCCTGGCGCTGCTCCCGCTGCTGGTGCCGGTTCCGCTTGGGGCACAGGTGCGGGCCCGCTCTCTCGGTGTCGTGCCGGGCATCTTCAGCCCCGGGCCGCTGAATGCCATTACCGATGTTGCCGGGGTGCGGGTGGGGCAGGTCACCATTGACCTGGGCGACTCGGTCCGCACCGGAGTCACCGCGATCCTCCCCCACGGCGGCAATGCATTTCTGGAGCGGGTGCCGGCCGCGATGTACGTCGGCAACGGCTTCGGCAAGCTGCTGGGCATCACCCAGGTCAGGGAGCTCGGCGAACTCGAGAGCCCGGTGCTGCTCACCTGCACCCTCTGCGTCTGGCGCGCCGCCGATGCCCTGGTCGGCTGGATGCTGGAACAGCCGGGGATGGACGGCGTGGGCTCGATCAACCCGGTGGTCGGGGAAACCAACGACGGCGGCCTGAACGCGATCCGCCAGCGCCCCATTCAGCCCGCCGACGTGCGCCGGGCCCTGGAGTCGGCGAGCGAGGGCCCGGTCGCCGAAGGGAGCGTGGGCGCCGGGCGCGGCACCGTGGCCTTCGGGTGGAAGGGGGGTATCGGCACCTCGTCACGGGTGCTGCCCCCGTCGCTCGGCGGCTGGAGGGTCGGGGTCCTGGTGCAGAGCAACTTCGGCGGGGTGCTGCAAGTCCTCGGTGCCCCGGTGGGAAAGGAACTCGGGCGCTTCGCCTTTCGTGGCGCCCTTGAGGACCCGGCCGGCGACGGCTCGATCATGATCGTGATCGCCACCGACGCTCCGGTGCTGGGGCACAACCTCGAGCGGCTCGCCGCCCGCGCCCTCCTGGGCCTGGCGCGCACCGGCTCCTCGGCCTCGAACGGCTCCGGTGACTACGTCATTGCCTTCTCGACCCACCCGGAGCTGCGGCGCCCGGCCCGCGAGCGGCGCCCGGCGGCGGCCGAACTCTCCAATGATGAGATGTCCCCGCTCTTCCAGGCGGTGGTGGAAGCCACGGAGGAGGCGATCTACAACTCGCTCACCATGGCCACGACCGTGGAGAGCCGCGCCGGACGGTCGGAGGCGCTGCCGCTGGACCGGCTCCGGGTCATCCTGCGGAAATACGGGATCGGGCGCTGAGCGCGCCTACCCGGCCAGCGCGATCCGGTACACCCGGCCCGACGCCATCACGACAT
>JAEUJI010000295.1 GCA_016794805.1 Gemmatimonadota bacterium | reverse complement strand
GCTGATCTTCGCGCTGGACCGGACGATCCGGCCCGACCTCCGGCGCACCGAACTGCTGAGCCGGTATCCCCGGGCGCTGCGGGTGCAGCAGTCGGACAGCTACGACCAGTTCCAGGTGGACGTGCAGCCCTGCGTGACGCTCACCGCCCTGGTGGACCGGGAGAAGGACCACGTGCTGCAGTTCGGCTATGCCTGGACCTGCCGCACCCGGTCCGTCGCCGAGCGCCCCACGCCGTCGGGCCCGCCGGGTCGCTGAACCGGCTCAGGGCACCGCCGCCCGGATGAACACCCGCGTCTGCTCCGGAGGCCGCAGGGCATAGTTCCGGGAATCGGCGACCTCCTGGATGAACGCCGTATAGCGCACCCGGAGGTCCGGCACCCGGGCTCGCGCGATCACCCCGCGCAAGTCATCCCCCGCCACCAGCACCTGGGTCGCGACGCCCGAATACGGCGCCGCGTCGAGGTACGCCCCAGCTGATTCGACCGTGTCCACGGACCCGCCCTCGATGAGGAAGAGCACGGCGCCGACCGCCGGCCCCGGCCCCGCCAGCACCACTTCGATGGTGCCGGGCACCGGACTCCCCGGATCGTCGCCACAGGAGAGCGCCGCGACCAGCGTCACCGCAAGCACCCACCGCCGGCCAGTCATCGGGCGCCCCCCGTCCCCGCAGCGCTGATGAGCTGCATCCGGTACCACGCCAGGAAGTCCCCCGCGTCGTAGCCGCCGTTGGCGTTACCTAACGAATCAAGGTACGCTGCCTGCGCGGCGGCGAGGGGGCGCCGCCGCACCAGGGCATCGCTTGCCTCGGTGAGCGTCACGGTGACGCCGCCCGGCGTGCTCCGGCCGAGGGAAAAGCCGATCGCACCGCCCGGCGTCACCTGCCGGATGGCATCCAGGGCGAAGCCGGCGGAAAGCCCCTGGTTGTCACGGGCGGCCGGGAGGGAAGTGTCGTCGAACCGAGTATTCCCGCTGCTGCCGGGCCAGGGATCGCCGGCGTCGCCCCGGTTCCGGGTGCCGGGTTGCCGCAACTGGTTGAGACCGTCCGCCTGGACCAGGGCCACACCGTGGACCGGCCCGCTGTTCACCCGGTTGTCCTGGAAGAATCCGTGCGCGGCCACCTGGCCGGCATCGATATGCCAGATGAGCAGCCCCGGCCCCTTGGCGCAGGAACGGCCATTGAACTGGCAGGCGGGATTGAGCTGCGCGCTGTCGCTGCCGATGGCCTGGCGGTTCTCCAGCAGGAAATACTCGTCGGTATTGGGCACCGCGAGGCTCAGCACCGTGTCGGAGGTCGCCACCGGCGAGAGAACCACCGGGCCCGCCGCCGGCGCGGTGTCCACCGCCACCCACCCCAGCTCCGCCAGCGACCAGGCATCGAGTCCCGCCGGGCTGTAGGGCTGGGTGTAGTTCCCGCTTCCCATGATGCTCCACTCGCCGAGCCCCTGGGTGACGCTCGGGCTCCGCAGGTTGGTGTCGTACAGGTCCGGCAACCCGAAGGCGTGACCGGTCTCGTGTGCCACCGTCCCGATCGGCATCAGCTGGCCCGCGGCGCAGGCGCCGGGCCCGCCCACCCCACTCTGCAGGGTGTAGTCGCGGATCCGGATGAAGCTGCCGGGGACCGGCGTCCCGCCGGCGTCGCGAACGGGACTCGCCGTGATGAATCCGCCGCCGCGCCAGAAACCCACGTCGAAGCGGTGGGCCCAGAGGTTGGTGGTCCCGCAGGCGCCATCCACCTCGGGCTGGAGGAAGGTCACGAAGTCCACCACGCCGTCATCGTCGCCTGAGTTGGGCAGGCCGTCGGCGCCATCGTTGTCGAACCTGCCCCAATCCACTCCGCCGGTGTCGGAACGCTCCAGGGCCTGGAGCAGCAGGTCACCAAACGGCAGCGTGCCCTTGGGGCAGCTGTTCAGGACGCCGATGCCGTTGCAGCCATCCTCGTAATAGGTGTCGGTACTGTCGGCCGTGACCCAGCCGAAGAGGACGCCGTCAATCGTGACCTGCCCGCGGGACACCTCGGCGAAGTAGGATCGGACGCTGTAGGGGAGCGGGGCCGGATCGGCGGCGAAGAGCACCTGCTGGTAGGCCGACGCCGGAAAGGGAGGCGCCGCATTCGCGAAGGCGATGGGAATGACCGGCACCAGGTACTGCCCGCCGACCCGCAGGGCCGAGCCGGCGCCCGGGGCGTTGAGCTGGGCGAGCCGCCCGGTGGCGAGCAGCGCCCTCCGCCGCTCCCGGACCCGGCCGGTTTCACGTCGCCAGGCGCCGACGGGGCGGAAATCCAGCCCATCCACCTCGAACCGCCCCACCTCGGAACGGGGATAGACCGGATCGGGATGGGCGGGTGCCAGCACCGTGAGGCACAACAGCAGCGGGAGGAGGCGCGGGGCGGGCGGGCGGCGCATGGAGGTAATGTAGCGGGACCTGCCGCCGGTCCCGGTTGTTGCTTGTGCCTTGCCACCCAAACCGTTAGGTTGTAACGGCTTAGTATCAGGCACCAGATTCCACCAGCGCGAGACGAGGCCCCGTGGAAACCCAGACGCTGCACAGTATCCAGCTCTTCGAGAAGTGCCGGCAGTTCACCAAGGCACGCGAGATCCAGGCCGCTGGACTGTATCCGTACTTCAAGCCGATCTCGGATTCCGAGGACACCTCGGTCATGATCGAGGGCCAGAAGCGGATCATGCTCGGCTCGAACAACTACCTGGGCCTGACGCACCACCCAAAGGTGCTGGAGGCGGCCGGCCGCGCCCTGCACCGCTACGGGTCGGGCTGCACCGGGAGCCGGTTCCTGAATGGCACCCTGGACCTGCATGGCCAGCTGGAGGCCTCGCTGGCCGAGTTCCTGGGGAAGGAAGACTGCCTGGTCTTCTCCACCGGATACCAGGCCAACCTGGGGCTGATCTCGGGCCTGATCGGCCGGGGCGACCTGGTCTACCTCGACAAGCTGGACCACGCCTCGATCGTTGACGGCGCCAAGATGTCCTACGGCGAGACGCTGCGCTTCACCCATGGCGACCTCGCGGGCCTCGATCGGATGATCGAGCGGACGCGTGGCAGCAAGGGCGCCATGATCGTGGTGGACGGCGTCTATTCGATGGAAGGCGACATCGCCAACGTGCCGGAGCTGGTGCGCATCTCGCGGAAGTACGGCATCGCGCTGGCGCTCGACGACGCCCATTCGATCGGCGTCCTGGGCCCCAAGGGCGACGGCACCGCCGCGCACTTCGGGATGACCGACGAGGTGGACCTCATCGCCGGCACCTTCTCGAAGTCGCTGGCCTCCATCGGCGGCTTCGTGGCCGGCTCGGAGAACGTCATCCACTTCCTGAAGCACCACTGCCGCCCGCTCATCTTCACCGCCTCCCTGCCCCCGGCCAACACCGCCGGTGTCCTGGCCGCCCTGGAGGTACTCAAGTCCGAGCCGGACCGCCGCACCGCGCTGTGGGCCAACACCCACCGCCTCATCAACGGCATGCGCGGCCTGGGCTATGACATCGGCGAGACCGAGACCCCGATCATCCCGGTCCAGATCGGCCCCATGGAGACCACCTTCGTCTTCTGGCGCAAGCTGTTCGATGCCGGCGTCTTCACCAACCCGGTGATGCCGCCCGCCGTGCCGCCGTCCCAGTGCCGGCTCCGCACCAGCGTCATGGCCACGCACTCCTTTGAGCAGATCGACTTCTGCCTGGAGCAGTTCGCCAGCATCGGCAAGGACCTGGGGGTCATCTGACCGCTGCAGTGACCGTCCGGCCGGCGAGCGATCGCGCCGGCCTGGATCGCTTCATCAAGCTGCCCTACGAACTCCACGCGCGGGACCCGCTCTGGGTCCCGCCGTTGCGTATGGACGTGCGCAAGCTGCTGGACCGGGCCACCAACCCGTTCTTCGAGCACGCCGAGGCGGAGTACTTCCTCGCCGAACGGGAGGGGAAGGTGGTCGGGCGGATCGCGGCGATCAGCAACCGGCTGCACAACGAGGTGCACGCGGACCGGGTCGGCTTCTTCGGCTTCTTCGAGTGCAGCTACGACCACGAGGTCGCCAATGCGCTGTTCGAGGCGGCCGCCGCCTGGCTCCGGACCCGGAACCATGACGTCATGCGGGGCCCCGCCTCCTTCTCCACCAACGACGAGTGCGGGCTGCTGGTGCGGGGCTACGACACCCCGCCCACCCTCATGATGCCCCACAATCCCCCCTACTACGAGCGCCTCGTGGATGCGGCGGGGTTCAGGAAGGCGAAGGACCTGCTGGTCTACCGCGGGGGGTACGAATCCATCTACCTCCCGGTGCCCGAGCGACTGGCGCGCGGGACCGAGATGCTGATGAAGCGGCAGGGCGTCACCATCCGCCCCATGAACCTGCAGGACTTCCCCGCCGAGGTGGAGCGGATCAAGCGGCTCTACAATCGCTGCTGGGAGAAGAACTGGGGCTTCATCCCGATGACCGATCATGAGATCGACCACCTGGCCGAGCAGTTCAAGCCGGTGGTCGTCGCCGACCTGGTGCCGTTCGCCGAGAAGGACGGCGAGGCGGTCGGCTTCGGGCTCTGCCTGCCGGACCTCAACACCGTGTTCCGCCGGCACCGGTCCGGCCGCCTCACGCCGGCCCTCCTCGCCGACCTGCTGCTCTCCCTCAAGTTCAAGCGGCTCCGCCGGCTCCGCATCCTGCTCCTGGGCGTGGTGCCGGAGCTGCGCGGGAAGGGCATCGACGCGATGCTCTACCATTGGATCTGGACCCGGGCCAAGAACCACAACATCTACTGGGGCGAGGCGGGCTGGATCCTCGAGGACAACCCGGCGATGAACGCCGGCCTCGAGAAGATGGAGTTCGCCGTCTACAAGACCTATCGGCTCTACGACCGGCCGCTATGAAGGCGCTGGTCACCGGGGCGACTGGCTTCGTCGGGGGCCATCTCGCCGAGGCGCTCCGGCAGCAGGGCGCCGAGGTCACCGCCCTGGTGCGCTCCCCGGCGAAAGCAGCCCACCTCGGCTCCCTTGGCGTGCGCACCGTCGCCGGAGACCTGCACCACCACCCGGCACTCCGCGAGGCCGTCCGAGGGCAGGACGTCATCTATCATGTCGCCGGCCTGGTCGCCGCGCGGGATGAGGCCGAATTCCTCCAGGGCAATCGCGAGGGTACCCGCAACCTGCTCGCCGCGATCGCGGAGCAGCGCGGGGACCGGGTGCCCCGGTTCGTGCTGGTCTCGAGCATGGCGGCGGGCGGGCCCGCGCCCCGGGGCCGGCCGCTCACCGGCACCGAACCCGCCGCGCCGGTGACCGCCTACGGCCGCAGCAAGCTCGCGGGGGAGCAGGTGGTGCGCGAATCGGGGCTGCCCTGGACCATCGTCCGGCCCCCGATGGTCTATGGGCCGCGGGATACCGAGGTGCTCAAGGTGTTCCGGATCGCCCGGCGCGGCCTCGCCCCCGTCTTTGGTGACGGCACCCAGGAGCTGTCGGCGGTATTCGGGCCCGACCTCGCCGCCGCCCTCGTCGCCGCGGGCGGCAGCGACGCCACGGTGGGCCGGACCTACTACGCCTGCCACCCCGAAGTGTTCAGCAGCGCCGAGTTTGTGCTGGCGGTCGGCCGCGCGCTTGCGCCGGCGGGCGGTGGTCCGCCGGTGCGGGTACTCCGCCTCCCCGCCGCGCTGGCGCGCCTGGCCCTGACGCTCACGGGTGCCGCGGCGCGGTTGGCCGGCCAGGCGACGATCCTGACCCCCGACAAGGCCAACGAATTCTTCCAGCCTGCCTGGACCGGGGACCCCACGCCCTTCGCGCAGGATGCCGGCTGGAGGGCCACCCACGATCTGTCCGCCGGGCTGGCGGAGACGGTTCGCTGGTACCGCGAACACGGCTGGTTGTGAACCCCGGAGCATTCCGGCCCGCCGAGCGGCTCGTCCTCGGCTATGTCGCGATCACCACGCTCCTGGCGCTCTTCCGGTGGTCCGCCCAGCCCGCCATCGCCTGGGTTCTCGGTGCGCACGTCATGATCTTCGTCCTGATGTGGCTGTTGCGCCACGCCGACGCCGGGCCGCCGGGACAGGGGCTGCGGACGGTGGCCCCTCTGCTTCTGCTGGGCGCGTTCTACCCCGCCATCGACATCCTGAACAACTTTGGCGCCGCCGCGGTGCACGATGCCGCCATCCAGCACTGGGAGCTGCGCCTGTTCGGGGGAGCGGTCAGCCGGACCTGGTGGCAGGCTGCCCCAAGCCGGTTCTGGTCCACGGTGCTGCACGCGGTCTACTTCGCGTACTATCCGATCGTGCTGGGGCCGCCAATCCTTTTCCTCGCGTGGGGACGTCGCGCGGCGGCCGAGCGCTCGGTGCTCTGGCTGATGGCAACCTTCCTCTCCTGCTATCTCGTCTTCCTGCTCTACCCGGTCGCGGGGCCCTACTACGAATATCCGCGGCCCGATGCGGCATTCCTCGACAACTGGGCCGCGCGGCTGGTCTACGCCACCCTCAGCAAGGGCAGCGCGTATGGGGCGGCGTTCCCATCGTCCCATGTCGCGGCCACCCTGGTGGCGGCCGCGGCGGCCTGGTTCGGGTCGCGGAAACTGGGCGCGGTGCTCGCGGGCCCCGCGCTGCTGCTCACGATCGGGGTGGTCTACTGCCAGATGCACTACGCGGTGGACGCAGTGGCAGGCGTGCTGGTGGCTGGAGTGGTCGTGTGGCTGGGGTGGCGGAGGGAGCGGGAAGCCGGGACCGCGGCGCGCCGGGGCTGATTCGCCCCGGGCACCGCGGCCCCTGATGCAGCGGCGACTACTGAACCGTCAGCTTGGCCTTCATCCCGAACGGCACGTGCGGCGTGCAGTGGTACTCGTAGGTGCCCGCGGGCGCGCCGGCGAAGCTGATCTCGTAGCTCTCGCCGATGCCGACCTTCATCGGGCCGGTCAGCGGCCCCATGGTCTCGGCCATCGCCTTGTTGAGCACGTCCGCGGCGCCGGCCGGAATCAGGGCCGCGTCGAACGCCACGTTGTGGGGCGGGCCACTGCGCACCACGAACTTCACCACGTCACCGGCCTTGATCGTCAGCTCGGCCGGGGTGAACGTCCCCACCTTGCCGTCGAAGTCCATCTGCACTTCATGGGTGGCGCCGGTCACTGCCGGAGCCGCCGCCGGCGCCGCCGCCGCAGGCTGTTCCGCCGGCTGATCGCCGCCCTTGCCGCCGCAGGCCGCCAGGGCCAGGGCGAGTCCCGCCACCATCATCGTCGCGCGCATCGAGCACTGCCTCCACTAACAGGAAAGGAAACGGGGGGACCTTGTGAAAAGGTTCACAAACATAGCGCATGGGACCCCAAAGAGGGAGAGGGGTCGTGGAGATTAGATTCCCTCCCGTGCATCCCGCTCCCACCTGCCGGACCCTCGGCCCCCAATGCCAGGAGATCCCCGTGACCCTCCGGGTGGGGATTCTGGACATCGGCAACCCGGCCTCCTGCGATGCGGAAGCGACCTGGCTCTTCGGGCATACCGAGCGGGTCACCTTCCGGGAGATGCGGACCCGGGACCGGGAGGTGCTGGTAGAATCGGTGCTGCACGTGCGCTGCCGCCACCTCCAGGCTGCCGGGGCAGGAGCGGCCCGCTGCCGCGCCCACGGGTTCGCCGGGCCCCTCCCCCCGCCCACCCGGGGCGCCAGGCAGCCCCGCCGGCTGGGCGACGACCGCTTCACGGTCATCGAGGAGCATGTCCCGCGGGAGTTGCCCTTGCCCTTCCCGCCCCGTTCCCTGCCGGTGATCGCAGCGGACAGCCTGGACAGCGAGAATCCCTGCGCCATCGCCCCCTGCGCCACCGCAGACCACAAGCGGGGCTCGGCCTGCTGCCGCGACCTGCAGATCGAGATCCTGTGCGCGGAGGGGGATAGCCACCTCGAGGCCCTGATCCGCTCGCGGCTCTCCCCCTACCTCTGCAAGGTGAGTCGGGAACGGCCCGACGCCATCGAGGCGGAGCTGATCTCGGCCTGTGACTACCTGGATGACCCGCAGGAGAACTGCACCCTCCACGGGAGGCTCCGGCCTGACGGACGGCCCGCGAAGCCTGACCTGTGCAGCGCCTGGCCGGACGACGGGAAGGGGCTGCACCCCGGGTGCCTCTGGTACACCCCACCCGCCAAGGGGCGGAAATCAGGCCAGTGACGCCGCCGGGGGTGCCGGGAGTGTGCATGGCCGGCCGGTGCGAAACGTCGTAAGCTTTTGTACGGATGCCACCTAGCCGGCCCCTCCAGATGATTGTTGTCTGAGCCCTCGAGGACGTCATGGGCGATGAGCTTGAAGAGCTGTACCGCACGACCTACGCGACGGTGGTCCGCTTCCTGTACCGCAAGGTCTGGGATGCCGACCGGGCGCACGACCTGGCCCAGGAAGTCTTCATCCGCGCCATGGCCCATCGCCCGGAGAAGCCCCGGGCGTGGCTGTTCGCGGTGGCGGCGAACCTGGCCCGGGATGAGGCCCGCGCCGCCATCCGGCGGAAGCGTCACCTCACGCTGCTCAAGGATGATCCCGTCACCCTCCCCTCCAGCCAGCCGGCCGCCGACGAGATGGTGGAAGAGGACGAACGCCGCGCCCGGGTGGACGAGGCGCTGGGGACGCTTACCAAGCGGGACCGCGAGGTCCTGCTGCTCTGGGACGCCGGGATGAGCTATCCCGAAATCGCCCAGCAGACCGGACTCGCCGTCGGCGCGGTGGGTACGACGCTGGCCCGCGCCCGCAAACGACTCATTGACGCTCACGACCGGATGGAACATCGCGATGACCGTGCGGCACATTCCTGACGAAGAACTCCACGCCTACCTCGACCAGGCCCTCAGCCGGTCGCAGGCGGTGGAGATCGAGCGGCACCTGGCCCGCTGTCCGGCCTGCCAGGTGCTGCGGGACGACATCGCCCGCCTGCGGGACCGGACCACCGAGCTGCTGGCCGAGCTCGGGCCGCCGGCGATCATCCCGCCCGCCTACGCGGTCCTGCAGGCCCGGGCGGCGGAGCGGGTGCAGGGCCGCCAGCGGTGGCTGATCGCCGGGATGTGGGCCGCCAGCGTGGCGGGGGCCATCTTCCTCGGCTGGACCCTCAAGCCGGGAGCCCGCCGCCCGGACCCGACCGCCATCGCCGCCACGGCGCCGGCCGCACCCTCGCGCGACTCCGCCCCCGTCACCGAGGTGGCCGCCCCGACGCGCCTCCCGGCCACCCGGTCCGCTCCGGTGGCCCAGGAGCCGGAACGGCGCCTCATCCGGGTGCCGCAGGGCACCGGCCGCCGGGAGTCCCCGGTACAGTTCGCCTCGCTGGTCGAGACCGACCCGACTCCCGATTTCCTCCCCCGGCAGCGGCAGGTGGTTTCCGGCGGGGACGGCGAGGAGCTTCCCTCGCTGCTGGCGCAGCCGGTTGGCGCCGAGCTTGGGCTGCAGGGGTTGTGGCGCACGGTGGTGCCGGACAGCAGCGGCTCGGCGCGTTCCGTGGATATTCCTCTGGTCCCCGGACTCCCGGTCGTGCAGATGCGGGTGCAGCCCGGCGAGGGGGGGCCGGACGTCACCGCCGTGGACCAGATGCTCGAGTCCGGTGAAGTGGTGCGCACGCTGGCGGGTCCGACGGCGCGGGTCCAGGCCATCGTGGCCGCCGGTGAGGTTCGCGAGGCCGGGGGACCCGTCCGTTCCGGCGAGTCAGACCGGGTGACCGTGACCATCCAGCAGGGCGATCGCATGGTGGCGGTGACCGGGCCCTCGCAGTCCCTCGGCTCGCTGCTCAGCCGGGTGAACGCCCGTCGGCGGTACTAGGGGACGCCGGGCGACGGCCCGCGGGAAACGACGAAGGGCGGGCACCGCACCGGTGCCCGCCCTTCGTCGTTTCCGACCCGCCGGCCGGTCAGTGGTGCCCGGCTTCCTTTTCCAGCGTGATCAGCGCCAGCCTGGGCGAGACCATCGGGAAGGTGCGGGCGAAGAAGCCGTAGCTCAGCAGGAAGAGGCCCAGGAAGCCGAGGGTGGGCCCCAGCTCCGCCACGCCGAAGACCGGCCCGGCTTCCTTGGTCACGGACGGCAGGACGAGCAGGTAGCGCTCGAGCCAGAGAGTGCAGAGGCTCACCGCGGTGAACAGCCCGAGGGTGACCGGGGTCTTCTTCGGCGCCACGCCGAGCAGCCCGATGAAGGGCACCACAAACATCCCCAGGAACACCAGCCGGCCGATCGGCCGCCACTCGCCCCACAGGCGGGCGAAGACGAACCCGGTCTCCTCCGGCAGGTTGCCGTACCAGATCACCAGGAACTGGGACCACATCAGGTAGGTCCAGAAGACGGTGAACCCGAAGCAGAGCTTGCCGAGGTCATGGCGCTGCCTGGGGCTGATGAACTCGGCGATGCCCACCTCGTTCCGCCCATAGAGCATCATCAGCGCCAGGAGGGTGTGGGCGCCGAGGAAGGACCCCATGAAGTACCAGCCGCCGAAGAGGTTGGAGAACCAGTGCGGCTGCAGCGCCATGATGGTGTCGAACGCCACCATGGTGAAGACGATGGCGTAGGTAATGATGTAGACCGGCGCCAGGACGGCGATCCGCGCCTCGTGCCGGGCGCGGCCGTCCGGGGTGGCGTCGAAGCCCTGGGTCCACCGCTCGTACAACCCGCGCCGCTCGGTGGGGACCGCCCCCTTCACGTCATGCATGTCGGGGATCAGGTCCGCCTTGACCAGCTGGAAGCCGAGGTAGTAGAGCACCGACAGCCCCACCGCGAGCCGGCCGAACATGAATCCGTGGGAGAGCCAGATCTCCTTGCCATGCCCGAGCCCGTGCATGTCGGGGAAGATGTGGGGATATCCCACGGTGAAGATGAGCAGGAAGCCCACCGCCGATACCGGCCAGAAGAAGAAGGGCGCGGCCTCGGCGAAGCGGATGATCACCCCGGACCACTTGGCCTTGGTCACCTTCTGCACCGCCACGAAGGCGAAGCTGCCCCCGGTGAGGCCGGTGAAGTAGACCCAGTTGACGTGGAACAGGTGCCAGGCGCGGTCGGCGTGCTCGCCCCGGGCGAAGTAGACGAAGAGGGCCGCGCCCACGAGGGCGAGGGCGGTGCCCAGGCCGACGAACAGGTTGTAGCGGGCGGAAACCGACCGGGCGACGAGCTGGTCGCGCACCGACGTGGTGCCCATCAGTTGACTCCTCCCGCAGGCGCCGGGGCGGCGGTGGCGGCCGTCGCGTCGGCCTGCAGCTTCCGCACGTAGTTCACGATCTCCCAGCGGTTGATGCCCCGCACCTGCGCGGCATACCGGGGCATGACGCCGCGACCGTAGCGGATGATGCTGTAGATGTACCCGTCACTCCAGGCGATGGCGCGTGGGGTGGTGAGTGGCAGGGCCGCGACCTTGGCGCTGACGGGGCTGTCGGCGTTGCCGGTGTCCCCGTGGCAGACGGCGCAGAAGGTGTGGTAGAGCGTGTCGCCCCGGGCGGAGGCGGGCTGGCCCGCCAGCGGGTTCACCAGCTTGTCCGCCGTGGTGGTGTTCCCGACGCCCCACTCGGCCGACCAGTCGCCCTCGCTGCCGGTGATCGGCACCGTACCGGGGACGGTGTTGCGCGGCACCGCGGCGGTCTCGTAGGGGTGGACCGCCGGGCTCTTGATCATGGCGTCGAACCAGGGGACGACGTGCATGAGGTCGTCGGGCGAGGGGACGTCGTTGTAGTAGTAGTCGCAGCCGGTGGCGCCCAGCGCGAGGCACAGGGCCGCGGCGGTCTTCAGGCTACGCCGCATGGCGGACCTCCACGCTGCCCGCATCCCGGAACATCCGCTCCACGCCGCCCACCTCCGCCGCCGGGCAGGGGACGAAGATCCCGATCCGGTCGTCGCTGAACTTGGGGTCGTAGGCCAGCCCGGTGGTCGGCCGGCGGAGGGAGAGGATGACCACGCCCGCCACGGTGGAGAGCGAGCCGAGCAGCACCATGAGCTCGAACAGGAACACCACGTAGGGCGGCACGGTGGCGATCGGCTTCCCGCCCACCAGCAGCGGCCAGTCGAGGGACATCCAGTAGGTCATGCCCAGGCCGGCGCAGACGCCGGTGATCCCGCCGATCAGGGTGAACAGCCGGACCGGCGAGGTGGTGATGCCGAGGGCGTCCTCCAGCTCGTGGCTGGGCGCGGCCGAGTAGACGGTGAAGTCCTGGCGGCCCTGGGCGCGGAGGGCCTGGATCGCGTCACAGGCCGCGTCGATGTGCTCGAAGCTCGCGAGCACGCCGGGTACGGACCGGGCCATCAGTGGCCTCCCTTGCGAAGCCGGGGCATCGGGATCTGCTCCTTGATCTCCTGGATCGCCACCACCGGGAAGGTGCGGGCGAAGAGGAGGAACCACATGCCGAACCAGCCGAACGAGCCGGCGAGGATGCCCCAGTCCGCCCAGGTGGGCCGCATCTGGCTCCAGGCGTAGGGGAGGAAGTCGTTGGCCAGGCTGGAGGCGATGATCACGTAGCGCTCGAACCACATCCCGATGTTGATGAAGATCGAGATGATGAAGAGCGCGGTGAGGTTGGTGCGCACCTTCTTGAACCAGAACAGCTGCGACACGAAGGCGTTGCAGATGATCATGGTCCAGCCGCCCCACCACATCGGGCCGAAGGCGCGGCGCCAGAAGGCGGTCTGCTCATAGGTGTTGTTGCTGTACCAGCCGATGAAGTACTCCATCGCGTAGGCATAGAACAGGATGGAGCCGGTGAGCAGGGTCAGCTTGGAGAGGTTGTCGAAGTGATACTCGGTGATCATGTGCTCCAGCTTGAGCGCCTTCCGGAGCGGGATCATCAGGGTGAACACCATGCCGACGCCGGAGTAGATCGCGCCCGCCACGAAGTAGGGGGCGAAGATCGTCCCGTGCCAGCCGGGGACGATGGACATGGCGAAGTCCCAGGACACCACCGAGTGCACCGAAAGCACCAGGGGCGTGGCCAGCGCGGCCAGGTAGAGGTATGCCCGGCTGTAATGCTGCCACTGGTGCTGGGTGCCCTTCCACCCCAGGGAGAAGACCCCGTACACCTTGGAGCGCCAGCCCTTCATCATGTCCCGGGCCGCCGCGATGTCCGGCACCAGCCCGACGCACAGGAACGTGGTCGAGACGGTGAGGTAGGTGGAGATCGCGAAGACGTCCCACACCAGCGGCGACTTGAAGTTGGGCCACAGCCAGCGCTGGTTGGGATAGGGGAGCAGCCAGTAGAAGAACCACTGGCGGCCGATATGAATGATGGGGAACAGGCCCGCCGTCATGACCGCGAAGACCGTCATGGCCTCGGTGGCCCGGTACACCGCCGTCCGCCAGGGGGAGCGGAACAGGAACAGGATGGCGGAGATCAGCGTCCCGGCGTGACCGATGCCGACCCAGAACACGAAGGTGGTGATGTACACCGACCAGAACGCCGGCGGATTGTAGCCCGCCAGGCCCAGCCCATCCTTGAGCAGGAAGACGAAGGTGACGACGCCGACGAGGAAGAGGCCCACCGCCCCGGCCAGCAGGAGGAAGTAGCCCGTCCCCGCCGTGCCCAGGGTGTTGACGACGTCCCGGGTGACCTCGTGATGGGTCTGGGTCGGGTGGTTCGACTCGTGCGCGATCGCGGCCATCGGTTACGCCTCCACCCGGTGCAGGACCTTCGCCAGGTAGGTCACCGCCGGGCGAACGTTCAGGTCCTCGAGAATGTGGTAGCCGCGGTGGTTGCCCTGGGCCTGGGTCACCCGGCTTGCCGGATCCTTCATGTTGCCGAAGACGATCGCGCCGGAGGGGCAGGCCTGGGCGCAGGCGGTCACGACGTCGCCATCCCGCAGCGTGCGATCCTCCAGCCGCGCGGTGTGCTGCGCCGCGCGGATCCGCTGCACGCAGAAGGTGCACTTCTCCATCACGCCGCGGGCCCGCACCGTCACCTCGGGATTGAGCTGCAGGTTGAGCGGTTCCGGGAAGGCGGTCTTGGTGTACGCATACCAGTTGTAGTAGCGCACCTTGTAGGGGCAGTTGTTGGCGCAGTAGCGGGTGCCAACGCAGCGGTTGTACACCTGCCCGTTGAGCCCGTCGTGGGTGTGATACGCGGCGTACACCGGGCACACCGGCTCGCAGGGGGCGTTGTCGCAGTGCTGGCACAGCATCGGGACCACCCGCGCCTCGAGCGGCTCGCCGTCCTCGCCGCCCTCCCAGTAGCGCTCGATGCGCATCCAGGTCATCTCGCGACCGCGCAGGATGTCCGCCTCCCCAACGAAGGGGATGTTGTTCTCCGCGTAGCAGGCGGTGATGCAGGAGGAGCACCCGGTGCAGCGGGCCAGGTCGATGACCATGCCCCACATCGGGTGGTCGTTGGCGTACTCCCCGTGCCGCCGCGCCTCCCGCTGCGCCGCGTCGAAGCCCTCGATGGCCTCGACCTCGCGCTCGGTGTTGACCTCGTGGTGCGCGTGTCCCTCCGCCGCCGCGGCCAGGGCCGGCGTCATCCCCTGCTTCGCCTGCGCGAAGGTCATCGCATCGGCGATCCCGCGCCCGAGCTGGCGGGTGGTCCCCTCGGTCTTGGCCACCTGCTTGTAGCGGCCGGTCTTGGTGAGGGTCACCCGGGTGGCGAGGTAGGGAAGGAAGCCCTGGCCATCGCTGGCGCCGAGCAGGTCGAGCGGGTTCACGCCCCGGCCGGTGGCCCAGTCGCCATAGCTGGTGTGCCCCAGGCCAAGCGGCACGGCCACCACCTCGGGGTGCAGCCCCGGGAAGATGTAGACCGGGGCCTCCACGGTGCCGTGGGGGGAGGTGAGCTGGACGATCTCGCCCTCGCGCACGTCCAGCCGCTTCGCGGTCTCCGGGTTGAGCTCGGCCCAGGAGTGCCAGGTGATCCGGGTGACCGGATCGGAGAGCTCGAGCAGCCAGGGCCGGTTGGCAAACCGCCCATCGCCGTAGACGGAGGCGGTGGGCAGGAGGTAGAACGCCTCGGGGCTCGCGTCGCCATCGAAGGCGGGGGCGGTGAAGCCGGCCCCGGCCGCGGACGCCGCCAGCCGGACCGGTGCGGCCGGCGCGTCGCCGTAGACGCCGCCATTGGCCAGCGCCTGGCGCCAGGCCGCATCGGTCCCCAGCTGCTTGAGCCACTGCGCCTTGAGATGGGCCTCGTAGCTCGGGGCGGTGAACTGGGCCAGCGCCCCGCCCGCCTTCTGGGCGACCTTGAGGAGGACGTCGCCCGTGGCCATGGTCTTGAACACCGGCTCCATGACCGGCTGCATCAGCCCCTGCACCCCGCGCCGCGGCCGGCTGTCATCCCAGCGCTCCAGGGCGTGGTGGTTCGGCAGCAGCAGGTCGCAGAGGGCGGCGGTCTCATCGAGGACGAGCGACGTCGAGACCTTGAAGCCCGCCTTCGCGAACTTTGCCGCGAAGCCGGCCGTCCGCGGCAGGGTGTAGGCGGGGTTGGCCTCGTGGACGATCGCGACCTGGGCCTCGCCGCGGTCCACCGTCTCCAGCAGCGCCAGCAGGGCGCCGTAGCCATCGCCGGTGTCGAGGTCGGCGCCGAAGCGCACCGTCTGGCCCACGCTCCCGGCCACGTAGTTGAGCAGGTTCACCGCCGCCGCGGTCTGCACGGCGCTCCGATGCTGCCCGGAGGCGCCGCCCGCGAGGGCCAGCCCGGGGCTCGCCGAGGCGAACTCCCGGGCCACGCGGCGGATGATCTCGGCCCCGACCCCGCTCTCCTCCTGCGCCCGTTCCGGCGTCCAGGGACCGAGCACGCCACGCAGGGCGTTGGCGTCGGCGGGATTGCCGCCCCGCTCCGTGAGCAGGACGTTCGCCATGGCAAGGGCGATGGCGGCCTCGCTGCCCGGCCTCGGCGGATGCCACTCGTCGGCGTTCATGCCGGTGAGCGACATCCGGGGCGCGAACATGACATGCTTCGCCATGGCGCCGTCCCGGTAGCCGTGGCTCTCGGCGAAGCCCCGCTGGGTCTCCACCGGGGAGAGCCAGGACCCGTCCAGGAAGTCCGCGCCGAAGGAGAGGATGTACCGGGCCCGCGCGAGGTCGTAGTGCGGCACCTCGGGCGTGCCGAAGGTCATCTGGTTGGCCGCGCGCAGCGGCTCGAAGCTGAAGGCCGAGTAGCGGGCGAACTTCCCGCCCTGGGCCGCGGTCCAGCCCTGGAACAGGTCGGTGAAGGTGCCGCGCCCGGCGCCGGAGATGACGGCGAGCTTGCCCCCGGCGGCCTGCAGCTTCGCGGCCAGGGTCGCGATGGCCTCGTCCCAGGTGACCGCCGTGAAGCTGCCGTCCGCCTGCCGCGCCATCGGGCCCTGCAGCCGCCCGGGATTGTACAACCCCTGCAGCGCCGACTGGCCGTGGGCACAGAGGGCGCCCGCGTTCACCGGATGGGCGGGATTGCCCTCGAGCTTGATGGCGCGCCCCTCGCGCGTCTTCACATGCAGGCCGCAGCCCGCGGCGCACTCGGTGCAGGTGCTGGCGTACCAGGTGGGCACCCCGGGGACCTGGTCCTCGGACTGCACCATGTAGGGCACCAGCTTCTCCACCTGGGCGGTGGAGCAGCCGGAGACCACGGCGGCGCCGGCGCCACCGATGCCGACCACCTTGAGGAAGCGCCTGCGGTCGAGACCTTCGCGAGCTGATTCGTTCGACATTGACGGAGCCTTTGGCCGTTTAGCCGTGAGCCGGACGCCGGGAGCCCTGCACCCGCCCGCCAGCCGCCTCGCGTCCACCGGCGCCGGGAGCTGCCCGGTGCCGGCGCGGAGACGTCGCTAGAAATGGCATACGGTGCAGTCGCGATTCACCTGTCGCTGGTTATGGCAGGTGATGCAGAAGCCCATGTTGTTGATGTTGTTGACCTGGTAGACCTGGGGCATGCGGCCGACGTCGCCGTGGCAGGTCTGACAGGCGTTGGCGCCGAGCACCTTGATGTGGCGCATGTGCGGGAAGTGCACATGGCGCGCCAGGGTGTGGACCCGGACCCATTCGATCGGCTGGCTGTTGTTGTAGGCCTCACGGACCTTCTTGATCTCGACCTGGTGACTCGAGTCCGACCCGCCGACGATCAGGTGGCAGCCCATGCAGGTGGTCATGCTGGGGATGCCCGGCTCGCTCGACTCGGCGACGGAGTAATGGCAGTACTGGCAGGGCGTCTTGTTGACGCCGACGTGGATGTCGTGGCGGAAGAAGACCGGCTGCCGCGGCCCCTTGAGCGCCGCGCTGTCCCTGACCGAGAGCTTCCAGGCCGGAAGGGTGTCGGTGTTGGCCGGGCCCTGCTGCGCCGCCGAGGTGCCCTGCCCCGCGGCGATGGCGGCGAGTGCCACGAGCAGCGATCCAGCTCCGAGAAGTGCCAGCTTTCGCATGTTCGCTCACGACCGCAGGCCGGAAGACGCCGGCGGGAATGGGGGTTCGGCAGGATTGTGAATTCTTTCACGAAGCGGCAACGCCATGAAAGGCCGGCAATTGCCGCGACAAGTATAGTCACGAGGTTTGAGTGGGCCAAACCTCGAACAGGGCGTATTCCGACTTAACTATTCGGCTTTATCAGCTGGCCAGCGAACGGCGGCCGGTGGCGGCACCGGGTGTCTCCGCCACCACCCAGGCGAGCTTCCGTCTAACGAAGCTCAGGAAGGCATCGGCGGCCTTCTGGTCCCCCAGGTCGAGGGCGCACCAGCGCACCGGGCCGGTGCGCTGGGCGCTCCGGATCGCGGCGGCGATCGCGGCGGGAAGCCGGGGCACGGCGAGCGCCTTGGGCTCCTCCGAATCGGCAATGGTGAAGGTGAGCGCCGGCCCACCCTGCATCACGTGGATCCAGCACAGCTTCCGGTGGCCCACCCCGTACTCCCAGGTCCAGTGCCAGGAGGTGCCCATGTATTTCACATGCTCCACCACCCCGGGGAGCTTGAGGAGCCCTTCCCGGACCCGGCGGAAGCGGGCCGCGACCGCGGGGGGCAGGTCCTTGTAAGGCGCCGAGGGCTTCGGTTCCTGACGGGGGTTGGGGTACAGGTTGGTGGCCCAGTACGCGGCGGATCGCCCCACGGGTCAGGCTCCGGAAAGAATTGGCGGGTGCGGGTGAGGGCGAAAGTTACACGGGAGGCGGGGCGCTTCCAAGCACCCGGTCACGAACCGGTATCCTCCCCGGCGCCGGGGCTGACTGGCGGTTCCCCGATGCCCTCCGCCTCGGGCGGGAGGGCGAGCCCGCGGCGGCCCAGGAACCGGACCACCTCGATGCCCATGGCCCGGACCAGTGAAGCCTCGCGCGCGTCCAGTTCGGCGCGGTACAGGATTTCGCGCCAGGAGCGCAGCACATGGTCGGGCTGCCGGGTCTTGAAGAACTCGATGGCCCAGAGCGCCCGCCCCCAGTCGGCGAAGAGCCGCTCCAGCAGCTCCATGGACGCCGGCTCCGCCGGCTTTCGCGGCGGCTTGATGGGCCGGCGCTCCCCGCCGCGGGCCAGCCAGGTCTCGTAGCACATGATGGCCACGGCCTGGGCCAGGTTGAGCGACTTGTATTCCGGATTGGTGGGGATGGTGACCAGCGCGGAACAGGCGTCCAGTTCCTCGTTGGTCAGGCCCTTGTCCTCCCGCCCGACGACGAACGCGACCGGTCCCGATTCCGTCCGCGCCACCAGTTCCGCCGCGCCGGGCCCGGGACGATAGACCGTGCGCTTGGCGGCCCGCTCGCGCGCGGTGAGGGCCAGGGTCCAGGTGCAGTCGGCGATCGCGTCGGCCAGGGTCTCGTGCCGGGTGATCCGCTCGATCAGGTCCCCGGTGTTGTGCGCGATCCCCTCGATGCGCCAGGCATCGAAGATCTCCGGCCGCACCAGGCGCACCTGGCTCAGCCCGAAGTTCTTCGCGATCCGGACGGCGCTCCCGATATTGACGATGTCCTGCGGCTGGACCAGGACCAGGATGGGGGCGGGATGCATGGGCCCGAAGCTATCGGGGGACCGGGGTCAGGTGTAGGGGAGGAGGGGGCGGCGCATGCCAGGCCAGCCACCGGCTACCCCGGCACCACCCGCGCCATCACCTCCATGAGGTCCCGCAGGGCGAAGGGCTTCGACAGGACCGGACGGCCGGCCTCCTGCAGGAACCGGGACGCCTCCGGGGAGAGCACGTCGCCCGTCATGAAGATCAGCCGCTCCACCGCGGGGGAGCGGGCCGCCTGCAGCTGCCGGAAGAACTCGTGGCCGCTCATCCCCGGCATGCGCAGGTCGCACAGCACCACGTCGAACTGGTGCTCATCCACCAGCCGGAGCGCTTCGGTCCCGGAGTCCGCCACGTCCACGGCCCAGCCGGTGCGGAGCAGGAACCGGGAGATGCTGCGACGGATGTCGGCTTCGTCATCCACCAGGAGGATGCGGCCGCGGGGGATCGCGGGCGGGGCGGCCGGCGGCGCGAGGGGCCGCTCCGGGCTGGCGGGCCGCGCCGCGTCCGCCTGGTGGAGCGGCAGGTCCAGCACCAGTCGCGCCCCACCGCCCGGGCGTGCGGTGGCGGTGAGCTCGCCCTCGTGATCCGCGACGAGCCCGGCGCTCACCGACAGCCCCAGCCCGGCCCCCTTCCCTTCCGGCCGGGTGGTGAAGAAGGGATCGAACACCCGGTGCAGCGACTCCGCCGGGATCCCCGGTCCGTCGTCCTCCACGACGATCGTCCCGATACGCCCGGCGACGGTGAGCCGGACCCAGATATTTCCCGGCCCTCCGCGACCCGTGATGGCCTGCTCCGCGTTCGTCAGCAGGTTCATGATGACCTGCTGCAGGTTGCCGAGGCTGCCCCGGACCAGGACCGGATCGCCGGGCAGGTCCACATGCACCTCGACCTGCCGGCCGGGCCGGTGGCTGCCCCACAGGACCAGGGCCCCCCGCACGGCGTCCCGCAGGTCGACGACCGCCCGCTCGGTACCCTGCCCCCGAATGTAGGTGAGCAGGTTGCGCACGATCTGCGCGGCGCGATCGGCCTCTACCTTGATGGCCTGCAGGGTCTCGAGCAGGGCCGGATCGCGGGTCTCGGCCACGAGCAGTTCCATGTTGACCAGGATGCTGGCGAGCGGGTTGTTGACCTCGTGCGCCATCCCGCCCACGAGGTGACCGATGGCGGACATCTTCTCCGCCTGGATCAGCTGGGCCTGGACCCGGCGCTGGTCGGTCACGTCCCGGGCGATACCGAGGACCGCCGTGACGTCGCCTCCCTCGACCAGCGGGGAGATCGTCAGGGCGACAACGCTCCGTTCTCCCTCCGGGCGCCAGATTGCCGCCTCCAAGACCCGGGACTCCCCCGCGAGCGCCCGGCCGAGCTCTTCCGCGACGGCCGCAGGCGCCTCGAACGGCAGGGCCTCGCCCCAGCGCCGGCCCACGGCCGTCCGCGCGGGGATGTGCCAGAGCCGTTCCGCCGACTCATTGAAGGAAAGGATCACGCCGGCCCGGTCCAGGGTGAAGATGGCATCGGTGGCGGCCGAGAACAGGCGGCGGTACCGCTCCTCCGAGGTGCGCAGCGCCTGGCTCGCGGCCGCGGTCTGGTAGCCCGCCCCGGCGTGGTCGGCGATCTGCGCGAGTCGCTCGACCTCTCCAATGGTGAAGGAGGCGCCCATGGGCCGGGAGAGCTGCAGCACCGCGATCACCCGGTTCTCGCTCCAGATCGGCACCGCGACCAGCGCCACGGTGCCGGCCAAGGTCCGCAACTCCGGGACAAGACGGGGGTCCTCGGACAGGTTGGCGGAGACGAAGACCGCCCCCTGCTCCTCGCGCATCCAGGCGTCCACCGTGCCGCCCAGCGCCACCGGCTGAGCCAGGCCCGCGGGGAGCGACCCGCGGCGGGCCAGGACGACTCGCTCGCCATCGGGGCCAAGCCCGCTCACCAGCGCGGCGGCGCCGCCGACTCCCTGAAACGCGGCCTCGGTCGCGAGCTCGAGCACGTCGGCCGGGCGGGCCGTCTCGTCGGTGGCCTTCCGCGCCAGCTGCCGCAGCCATTCGGCGATGACCCGCTGGCGCCGCTCCTCTTCCAGGCTCTCCAGGTTCTCGAGGGTCACCCCGAGCTGCAGGGCCACGATCTCGAGGATGTGCACGTCCTCTCCCTCGAAGGCGTGGTCCCGGGCTTCGTCCTCGATCGTGACCACCCCGCTGATGGTGCCGCGGGTGCGGAACGGCGCCGCCGCGAAGCAGCGCGGTCGGGTGTCCACCGCCAGGCCGAGGGCGTGGATTTCATCGAGCGCCCGTTCGGGGAAGTAGACGGTGCGCCCGGTGCGCCACACCTGCTCGAGGATGCCGCGCCCCAGGGGACGCAGGCCGCCGTCCTCCACCCACTCCCCGCGCCGATCCACGGGGAACCGGATCTCCTGCCAGGCCTCGTCCACCTGGGCCACCCGGACGGTGCCGACCCCGAGGACCCGGCGCAGCATCTCGGCGGCCTGGTGCATCGCATCCGCCGGGTGCTGCGACCGGTGCAGGCTCACGGAAACCTCCGCCACCGAGCGGATCCGGTCGGCGTACTGGCTCAGCCGCACGCCGGACCCGGGCGCGGATGGCGTCGATTCCGCGGCCCCGGGAACCCGCGGCGCCTCCACCTCCGCCGGTGCCGCGCCGGCGGAGTTCCACAGCCCCGCCGCGACGGCGGCCACGCGGGTGAGGGTGGTCGCGTCGGCACGCCGGAAGTGACCCAGGTGACGATGGTAGAGCAGGAGGACGGCCATCGGCCGCTCCGCGAGGGTGACGGGCGCGGCCATGACTTCGATGGTGCGCTCATCCTGCCACAGCCCGGCCTGCCGTCCGCGGGGTGGGGGCTCGGCGCCGATCACCAGGCGGGCGCGGTACCAGGCCTCGCCCGCGACCGTGCCTTCCAGGGAGATCATGACGTCGGCGGCGGGAGCGTTGGCGCCGCGCGTGGCGCAGACGCGGAGGCGGTCCCCCTCCGGAACCACGAGGGCGGCGCCGGTAGCGGCGGTGGCTTCGAGCGCGAGGTCGAGGAGCACCCCCAGCCCGTTGGGCGGGATGGGAGTATCGGGCAGGAGGCGGAGCGGAGCAGACGTGCGAGGCGACACCGTGGCCATGCGTCATCCTTGTCGAGGCCGGGGACTGGGCCGCGGCCTCCTGGGTCCGCCGGTGGCGGAACCCGGTCAATCTACGGGTTCAGCCCTCGGCGAGGAAGGAGGTATCGACACGCTTCGCCTTGAGCGCGGCCGCGAAGGCGGACTTCTCGACCGACTTCATGTACGCCTCCCGCGGTTCCACCACCTTCTGCTCCACCAGCTCGAGCAGGGCGTCGTTCAGCGTCACCATCCCGCCCTTCCGGTTGGTCTGCATGATGGAGGGAATCTGGAAGGTCTTCCCCTCCCGGATGAGGTTCGAGATGGCGGGGATCGAGAGCAGTACTTCCTTGGCAGCCACCCGGCCCCCGCCGACCCGCCGGCAGAGCACCTGTGCGATGACGCCCTTCAGCGACTCGGCCAGCATCACCCGCACCTGGGGCTGCCGGTCCACCGGGAACTGGTCGATGATCCGGTCCACGGTCGAGGCCGCCGTCGTGGTGTGGAGGGTCCCGAACACCAGGTGGCCGGTTTCGGCGGTCTCGATGGCGATGGAGACGGTCTCGAGATCGCGCATTTCCCCCACCATGATGATGTCCGGATCCTCGCGGAGGGCGGCGCGCAGCGCGGCCTTGAAGGAGCGGCTGTGCTGCCCCACCTGCCGCTGGGTCACGACGCACTTCTTGGCGGGGTGCACGAACTCGATCGGGTCCTCAATGGTGAGGATGTGATCGGTCCGGGTGCGGTTGATCAGGTCCACCAGGGCCGCCAGGGTGGTGGACTTGCCCGAACCCGTCGGACCGGTGACGAGCACCAGCCCCTTGTTGAGGTAGCACAGCTTCTGGATCTCGGCGGAAAGCCCCAGCTCCTCCGCGGTGAGAATGCGCGACGGGATCACCCGGAACACGCCGAGCGGACCACGCCGCTCCCGGGCCGCATTGCAGCGGAATCGCACCCCACCGATCTCGTACGCCCAGTCGGCGTCCCCGGTCTCCTGGAAGCTGCTCTGGTCCGGCGGCGGCATGATGCTCACCAGCATGGCCTCGAGCGCCCCGGCCTCGAGGACGGCTCCCTCCTGGCGGACCAGTTCGCCGTCGGCGCGGAGAATCGGCTGCTCGCCCACCCGGAGGTGCAGGTCGGAGGCGCCGCGCTCCGCGGTGAGCTGGAGGAGCTGCTCCATCTGGGCCCGCGCGTTGTCCGCCGGCCGCTCGAGGCGCGGCGCGGTGGTGCGGGCCGGTGGCGCGGCGTCGGCGCCGGCATCGGGCCGGACCAGGACGCGGGGCCCGTCGGGTTCGGGAATCACCTCGATGGACACCACCCCCGCCGGCGACGTGTACCGGAACGTCACCGGCAGCAGGCCGTCCAGGCGGCCCTGCTCCGCCTGGGGTGCGATCTCCTTGAGCAGCGGGAGGTACTGCGCGGGGGTGAGCGGATCCCGGGTAGCGGGCTGCGGCCCGGCGTCGGTGAGCAGGGCGGCGGGCTTGCCCGGGGCGAGCACCAGCCCCTGCGCGTGGCGGTCGAAGACGGCCTGGATGAAGCGATCGATGCGGGCCACAGGACTCTGCAGATCAGGAGAGGGGGCGAACCGCCCGCACGAAGCGGCGGTTGAGGCAGACGGTGCCATCGGCGGTGCGCAACGGGAAGAACCGTTCCGGCTCGTTCAGGAAGTCGAGGGCGCGGGCCCGGGTCGGCGGCAGCTCGGAGACCGCGACGCCACGGTGCTCCACGCCGCCGACCATCATGACCTCCAGCTGGATCAGCCGGGCGGCGCTCTTCCGCTCGGGATCGTCGTCGGCCTTGACCTCGGCATAGCCGACGGCGGCGACCTGGTCCTTCGCCACGAAGACGGTCTCCCCATGCGGCAGGGAGACCACGAAGAACGCGTCGCCTCGATTGAGCATTTCGACCGGCGTCTCGGGGCCGTCGTGCAGGGCCACCCGCGGCTGCAGGTGGGCCTCGCCCTGGATCACCAGGCCTTCGGCCAGCGTCACCCGGACGGGGAGGCGAGTGGTGGAGGCCCAGTCAGCCACTAGCCGCGGATCTCCACGCCGGCGTCGCGCTCCTGCAGCCGGATGGCCTCGAGGTAATCGGCGCCCTCACCCAGCTCGGCCCGGGCCCGGCGGAAGAGAACAGCGGCCAGGTGGAGGATGGGGGCGCGGACACCCTGACCCTCGAGGAACTCGACCGCGATGCGGAGGTCCTTCTCCAGCAGCGCGAGACGGAAGGTGTTGGGCCAGGCCCCGGTGAGCACCCGGTCGGGCACCAGCGCCTCCGTCACAAACGACCGGCCGGAGGAGGCATTGAGCACCCCGACCGCCTTCCGCACCGGCACCCCGGCCCGGGCCAGGCCGGCGAAGCCTTCACCGAACGTGAGGATGTTCACGGCGAGGAGGGCATTGTTGACGGCCTTCATGGCGTGCCCGGCACCGACGTTGCCGAGGTGCTCGATCCGCTTCCCGAAACACTCGAGCACCGGCAGCGCCCGCTCGAAGGTGCCCGCCTCGCCACCGACCATCACCGTCAGCGCCGCCTCCTCGGCGCCATTGGTGCCGCCGCTGACGGGGCAGTCGGCAAAGGCGACGCCCTGCTCGGCCAGGCGCGCCGCGATCCGCTGGGACGAGGCGGGGTCTCCCGAGGTGCAATCGAGGAACAGCACCCCCGCGGCGAGCCCGGCCAGCAGGCCCTCGGGCCCGTCGAGCAGCGCCTCGACTTCGCGGCTGGTGGGGAGGCAGGTGAGCACGACGGTGGCGCCGTTGACCGCCGCGCGTGGGGTGGCCGCCACCCGGGCGCCGGTCCGCGCGCCGAACTCCTCCGCCCGTGCCGCCGTCCGGTTCCACACGGTGAGGTCATACCGGCGGGCGAGGTGCGCGGCCATCGGCCGCCCGATCGCGCCCAGGCCGAGAAAGGCGATCCGCAGCTTCACTCGCCGGCCTCGGCGGTGGCGCCGCGCTGGCCCAGTTCGCGGTCCAGCATCACCAGGGCGGCCTGATTGTCCCCCACCCGGCGGACATTCTCCAGCACCTGGGTCGAGTTCTTCTCCTCCTCCACCTGCTCGGTGATGAACCACTCGAGGAACACCTGGCTGGCGTAGTCCCGGTCGTCCACCGCCAGCCCGTAGAGCTCGTCAATGCTCCGCGTGACCTTCTCCTCGTGCTTCTTCACCTGCTCGAAGACATCGAGCGGAGTCTTGAACGTGGTGGGCGGGCCGGCCAGCGGCTGCAGCGCCACCCGGCAGCTCCGGTCGATCAGGTGCTCGAAGATCTTCATGGCGTGGATCGCCTCCTCGCGCGCCTGCAGCCGCAGCCAGGCGGCGAATCCGGGCAGGGTCTGATCCTCCATCCAGGCGGCCATGGAGAGGTAGAGGTAGGCGGACTCAAACTCCTTGCGCACCTGATCGTTCATGGCCTTCTGGAGGCCCTTGCTTGGTGTCATATCCTGGCTCCGCGCGGGTGGAGTAACAGCGTGGTGAACGGTATCACGCCACACCCGCTTCGGCCAGTCGGGACCGCGCGGTTATTGTTCGCCCATGCCGCCACGGATCCTGCACGTGGACCTGGACGCCTTCTTCGTCGAGGTATGCCGCCAGCGCCACCCGGAACTCCGGGGGGTGGATCTCCTGGTCGTGGGTGGCCGGCGCGAGTCGCGTGGCGTGGTGCAGTCCGCCTCGTATGGGGCCCGCGCCTTCGGGGTCCGGTCCGGCATGCCGATCGCGCAGGCGGCACGGCTCTGCCCCGGCGCCACCTTCTTCAAGGGAAGCTTCACGCATTACCGGGAGGCGTCCCGCGCGGTGCGCGCGGTGCTCGGGCGGTTCTCACCGATCGTGGCGATGGCCTCGCTGGACGAGGGATACCTCGACTTCAACGGCACCGAGGCGCTGCACCCGGTCTCGCTGCTCCCGGTGGCGGAGCGGCTTCGGCGGGAGATCACGGCTGAGACCGGCCTCGACTCCAGCATCGGGATCGGCCCCAACCGGATGATCGCCAAGCTCGCCTCCGACTATGCCAAGCCGCGCGGCATCTGCGAGGTGCGCGCCGGCTGGGAGGAGGGGTTCGTCGCGGGGCTCGCGCTGCGCGCCCTGCCGGGGATCGGCCCCCGCACCGGCGAGCGGCTGCGGCAGCTGGGACTCACCGAGGTGGCGCAGGTGCAGCGCCTTTCGGAGGGAGCGTTGAGCCGCCTGGTGGGTGACTACGCCCGGGAGCTCAAGTGGCGGGCCCACGGCCACGGCACCACGGCGCTCCATGCGGGGCGGCCCGCCCGCTCGGTGAGCCGGGAAACAACGCTCTCCCGCGACAGCACCGACCCCGAGGAGCTGGACGGCCTCCTGGTGCGCTTCGCGGGGCTGGTCGGGGCCGACCTGCGCGAGTCGGGGCTGGTGGCGCGCACGGTGACCCTCAAGCTCCGGCACGGCGACTTCCACACCGTGACCCGCCGGCGGACCCTCGCGCACCCGACCGACCTGGATCCGGAACTGCTCGCGCCGGCGCGGGAACTGCTCCGCCCGGCGTTTGAGGAGGCGCGCCGCCGGCGCCAGGGGGTCCGGCTCATCGGGCTCGCCGCCACCAACCTGGCCGAGGCGGCGCCCGCGGATCTGTTCGAACCGCCCGAGCGTACCCGGTTACGGGAGCTGACCAGCGCCGTGGACCGGGTGCGGGAGCGGTTCGGCTTCGACGCCGTGGCGCCGGCTCGAACGCTGCGGCGGCGGCGTGATCCGGGCGCCGGGCCGGCGGGAACGGAGGACGAATGAGGGGACACCTGCTGGGCCTGCTGCTGCTCGCCGCCCCGCTCGCGGCGCAGGATGAAGTGGCGACCCGGACCGCCGGGTGCAACGCTGGGGTCGGGACCGACTGCGCCCGGCTGGCGGAACTGGTCATGAGTGGGGTCGGCACTCCCGCTGACCGACCGCGCGCCGAGCAGCTCTCGCTCCGGGCCTGCGACCTCGGGACCCCGGCGGGGTGCACCCAGGTGGGGCGGTGGCTGCTCGGGGGCCTCTATCTCAACAACGACCCGCCGCGGGCGGTGGCGCTCTTCCGCCGCGCCTGCGAGGCCCACGACGGGAACGGGTGCGATGAGGTGGCCCGGGCCTATGACGAGGGCACCGGCGTGATCCCGAACGCGGCGACCGCCAACGGGTACGCCGAGCGCGCCTGCACCCAGGGGGTGGCCCGGGCCTGCCTCCGGCTCGGCGAACGGTTTGAGCGGGGCATCGGCATGTTCACCAACGAGGCGCGCGCCGCCGCGCTCTATGCCCGCGGCTGCGACCTGGACGAGGCCAACAGCTGTGTCCGTCTGGGGAAGATGTACGAGGAGGGGCGCGGCGTGAGCTGGAACGAGGATCGCGCGGTGGCGCTGTACCAGAAGGCCTGCTACGTGGGGAACAACGCCGCCTGCCGCCTGCCGCTCCTGGTACGGAGCGGCGTCCTGCTCGATCCGCCCTGATCAGGGCGGGAAATCCTTCGGCTCGAAGCGCAGCCCGACCGTGCCGTTGGCGCGGTCCACGTTGGCCCCCAGGTCGCGGAACCGGGCGGTGCGGCCCGAGGGGGCCCGGGCCTCCACCGAACTGTTGAGGTAGAGCGGGTAGTAGCCGATGTGCGCCCGCACCGCGCCGGAGGGGACGGTGCAGCCGCAGGGCTGGGCGTTCACCGTCCCGGCGTTGATCGTGAGCTCGAGGGGCTCCGTGGTGGTGTTGGTCACCAGCGGCGCGAACATCGGGCGCTCGGTGTCGGCGGCATCCACCGTATAGAGCAGGCGGCCCTTCGGTGAGGCCCGCGTCACGCTTCCCTGCAGCTCCGTGCCGAGCGGCTGACCGGTCGTGCCGGGAGGCCGCACCAGGAACCACTGGGCCACCAGTGGCGAGCCGGCCTTGACCTTCAGCTCCACGGCACCGCCGGCCGGCACCTCCTGGGTCTGCGCCCCGACCGTGATCCGGATCGGCTCCGCCAGCCGGTTCTCCACCACCAGCGTGGCGCTGCGGGAGACGTAGTACCACCCCCCGATGCCGCCACCCACGAGGAACAGCAGCAGCAGCCCCGGCCAGAGCCGGCGGCCTGGGGGTGGCGGGGAGGACGCCGTCACCGCGCCGGCGCCGGTGACCGTGCGCGAGGCCCGGGCCGGCGGGGGCGTCGCCCGCCGCTGCTCCGCGCTCGGCATGATCGCCGTCGCCTCCTCGCTCTTGAGCTTCCGCGCCACCCGCTCGGCGCTCACCGCGCCCTGCGCCCCCGACTCCCGGCCGGTCGTCAGCGCCTCGAGCAGCATGGCGGCGGACTGGTAGCGCTCCGCGGGCCGCTTGGCGAGGCACCGCACGATGACATCTGACAGCCATTGCGGGATCCGCGCGTTCACCGCCGTGGCGACCGGCGCCGGCTCGCTCAGGTGCTTGCCCACGATCTCCTGGCTGGTGTCCCCTTCGAAGGGCGGCGCGCCGGTCACCATCTGGTACAGGACCGCGCCGACCGCGTAGAGATCGGAGCGCGCGTCCACGTCCCCCTGGCCGAGCGCCTGCTCCGGGCTCATGTACTGCGGCGTGCCGACCACGAACCCGGTCTGGGTGCGATGGCCCTCGCCGTCCAGCCGCTTGGCGATCCCGAAATCCACCAGCAGCGGCCGCCCGGAACTGGCCTCCAGCATGATGTTGTCGGGCTTGATGTCGCGATGGATCAGCCCCTGGCCGTGCGCGTGGGAGAGCGCGTCCAGCAGGGGCCGCAGGATGGCGAGCGCCCGGTCCGGGGTGAGCGCGCCGCTCCGGCGCAGGAGGCTCGCCAGCGCCTCCCCCTCCACGAAGGGCATCGCGTAATAGACCAGCCCCTGCCCCTCCCCGACGAAGTGGATGGAGAGGATGTTGGGGTGCGACAGCCGGGCGATGGACCGGCACTCCTGCCGGAAGCGGTCCAGCATTCCCGCCGACCACGCGATATCCGGCTTGAGCACCTTGACGGCGAGCGCGCGCTGCAGGTCGGTATCAAACACCTCGTACACCTGGGCGAAGCCTCCCTCTCCCAGGAGCCGGCGCACCTCGTACTTCGGCCCGAGCGCGAGGGCCAGCTGCACCTGCACGTCGGGGGCGGGAGCGACTTCGAGGCGGGAATCCCCGGTGCCGGTACGGCTGCCGCAGTTCGGGCAGTACAGCGCCGCGGCGGGCACCGGGGTCTGGCAGGTCGGACAGGGCGCGTCGGCCATGCCCAGAATCTAGGGAAGGGCCTGAGGGGGGAATAGGGGAAGCCCGGTTCCGCCCGGGAGCGGGCCGCCGTACCTTATGCCACCCCGTCCCCAAGGCCCATGACCGCACCCACCGCGCCCGCCCGACCCGCCAGCGTGACGCTCCGCTTCCTGGCCGAGCCGACCCACGTGAATTTCGGCGGCAAGGTGCATGGCGGCTCCGTGATGAAGTGGATCGACCAGGCCGGCTACACCTGCGCCGCGGGGTGGACCGGTCGCTACTGCGTGACGGCATATGTCGGGGGGATCCGGTTCCTCCAGCCCATCTGCGTGGGCGAACTGGTCGAGGTGCGGGCGCAGATCATGCGCACCGGCCGGACCAGCCTCGACATCGCCGTGGACATCTACGCCTCCGATCCCAAGAGCGTCAGCAAGCGGCGGGCCTGTCACTGCGTGATGGTCTTCGTGGCGATGGGGGAGGACGGGACCCCGGCGGAGGTGCCCAAGTGGACTCCGACCTCCCCGGTGGAGGAGATGCTGGAGACGTACGCCGCGCGGCTGGCGGAGGTCCGGAAGAGCCTCGATACCGAGATCGAGGAGCGGCTCCGCTGGCTCGACCAGCAGCGCCCCGCGGTGACGGACCGGTGACGGCGGCCCGGCGGGTCGCCATCCTCGTCTTCGACGAGGCGGAGGTGCTGGACGTCGCGGGCCCGTACGAGGTGTTTTCGGTCGCGGGCCGGCGCCATGGGCTGGAGCCGTTCCAGGTCTCCCTCGTGGCGGAGCGGCCCGGTCCGGTGACGCTGCGGAACGGCTTCGTTGTGGTCCCGCACGCCACCACCGCGGAGACGCCGGCGGCGGATCTCGTGGTGATACCCGGCGGTTTCGGAACCCGGCGGGAGGTGGACAATCCGGCGCTGCTCGACTGGATCCAGCGGGTGACCCGCGAGGCGGAACTGGTGCTGTCCGTCTGCACCGGGGCGCTGCTCCTGGGGAAGGCGGGGCTGCTGGATGACTTGAGCGCCACCACCCACCACGACACCTACACCCTGCTCCGGGCCCTGGCGCCACGCACCCGGGTGCTCGAAGGGGAACGGTTCGTGGATGCCGGCCGCGTGGTGACCTCCGCTGGCGTCTCGGCCGGCATCGACATGGCGCTGCACGTGGTGGAGCGGCTCCTGGGCTCGGAGCTGGCGGAAGAGACAGCGCACTACATGGAATACCACTGGGACCGGAACGAGGAGGGGCTGCGGGACGAGGGGGTGTAGGCAAGTCGCTTGCGGCGAAGCAGTTGACGGTGTCTGGTTGGCGGGCATTTGCAGGGGTTGGACCATTGCCTTGGCCGCACGATAAATCGTGCGGCTTTGTTGTTTTCGAGATCATTTCTCGCGACAATCAGCTGATATGGTGCAAAGTGAGCACCAAATATTGCTGATTTCGCACAAATCACTTGACACTCAGCACTCCGGCAGATAGCTTTGCCCCTGAGCCTGGCACCGGGGGCTCCGTGCCTGATGTCCGGTTGCTGGCTGGGGTGGTGGACACGGCGGCGCACGGATCGCAGGACCCGGGACCAGAAACACTGCGTGGAGAGGTGGTCAGCGGCCGGTGGGCGGTCGGTAGACATCCTGCCGCCCCCACCCCGGGGCGCGGACTGGCCGGGATGGCCGTCGGCCGTCAACCGGACGCTGCCACTTCTCCTCTCGCTCGTCGTCCCAGGCACGTGCAGCAGGAAGCGAGAGCCGCTCCGCCCGGCAGGCGGGCGCGTGAAGCGGGGGCCCGGAGCGGGCCCCCGCTTCGCTGTCATGTCCTCGTCCGGGTGCATAGATTCCCACCCGGGCGACCGTCGCCCGCTGGCTTCTCCCACCCGTCCCCGCCCGATGGCCGACAACCTCCGCTCCCGCATCGTGACCCAGGGCGTGCAGCGCGCCCCCAATCGCGCCATGCTCCGCGCCGTCGGCTTCGGCGACGGCGACTTCGACAAGCCTATCGTGGGCGTGGCCAACGGCTTCAGCACCATCACGCCCTGCAATGCCGGCCTCGACCTCCTCGCGCGGCGGGCGGAGGCGGCCATCCGGGGGGCCGGCGGGATGCCGCAGCTGTTCGGCACCATCACCGTGAGCGATGGCATCTCGATGGGCACCGAGGGGATGAAGTACTCCCTGGTCTCCCGGGAGGTGATCGCCGACTCGATCGAGACCGCGGTCAACGCGGAGAGCATGGACGGGGTCATCGCGGTGGGCGGGTGCGACAAGAACATGCCCGGAGCGCTGATCGCCCTCGCTCGGCTGGACCTCCCGTCCATCTTCGTCTACGGCGGCACCATCAAGCCGGGGCACCTCGATGGGCGCGACCTGACGATCGTGAGCGCCTTCGAGGCGGTGGGCCAGTTCAGCGCGGGGAAGATCGGCGCCGCCGAGCTCGAGCAGGTGGAGCGCCATGCCTGCCCCGGCGCCGGCTCCTGCGGCGGGATGTACACCGCCAACACCATGTCCTCCGCCATCGAGGCCATGGGGATGAGCCTCCCCGGCTCCTCGACCATGGCCGCGGAGGACGCCGAGAAGGCGGAGAGCGCGGCCCGGTCAGGGGTGGTGCTGCTGGACGCGATCCGCCACCGGCGGCTGCCCAGCCAGATCCTCACCCGGCCCGCGTTCGAGAACGCCATCGCCGTGGTCATGGCCATCGGCGGATCCACCAACGCGGTCCTGCACCTCCTGGCGATCGCCCACGCGGCGGGGGTGCCCCTGGCACTGGATGACTTCGAGGCCATCCGGGCCCGCGTGCCGGTCCTGTGTGACCTCAAACCCTCCGGCCGCTACGTGGCCACGGAGCTCCACGCCGCCGGCGGCATCCCCCAGGTGATGAAGATGCTGCTGGTCCACGGCGCGCTCCACGGCGACTGCCTGACAATCACCGGTGAGACGGTCGCCGAGACGCTCCGGACCGTGCCCGACGAGCCCGTCGCCGCCCAGGACGTGATCCGCCCCTGGTCCCGCCCGCTGTACGCCCAGGGCCACCTGGCGATCCTGCGGGGCAATCTGGCCGTGGAGGGGAGCGTTGCGAAGATCACCGGGGTCAAGCAGCCAAGCCTGACCGGCCCGGCCAGAGTCTTCGATTCCGAGGAGGCCTGCCTGGAGGCGATTCTCGGCGGCCGGATCCGCGCCGGGGACGTCATCGTGATCCGCTATGAGGGGCCGCGGGGCGGGCCGGGGATGAGGGAGATGCTCTCCCCGACGTCCGCCATCATCGGCGCCGGGCTGGGCGACAGCGTCGGGCTGATCACCGACGGCCGCTTCTCCGGCGGGACCTACGGGATGGTGGTCGGGCATGTGGCGCCCGAGGCGGCGGTTGGCGGCACCCTCGCGCTGGTCGAGGAGGGAGACGCCATCACCATCGACGCGCCGCGCCGCCTGCTGCAGCTCGAGGTCGCAGGCGCGGAACTCGAGCGGCGCCGTGCCGCCTGGCAACCGCGCCCCGTCCGCTACACCCGCGGCGTGCTCGCCAAGTACGCCCGGCAGGTCTCGAGCGCCAGCCTGGGCGCCGTCACCGACCTCGAGTGAGCCGGAGCGGCGGCGCCGAAACCATTGGGCCCCCGGCACGTCATGTTCCCGGCATTCTGGGAATTCCACGACGACCGGAGGCCCACATGCTCTGCCAGCGCTGCACGACCAGAGAAGCTGTCGCCCGGGACGGCGTCACCGTCACCTGTCACCTGTTCGGCGAGATCGACGGCGCCTTCTGCGCCGAGTGCCTCGTCGAGCTGCAGCGCCCCTACGAGGCGGCGTTACGGGCGCGCATCTCCGACCGGGCGCCGGCCCTGACCGACGCGGACCTGGCGCGGTTTCCCGACCAGATGCTCAAGTTCACCCTCTCCTTCCCGGTCCCGGCACCGCCCCCGGGCTGACCCACCCCGGAGTTCGGAGTGACCCGCGGCGCCCGGCTCCCATCGGGCGCCGCGCCGTTACAGGGCTGAGACGATCCGGGCGGCCATCTCCCGGGTACCGATCACCGCCTCCCCCGGCGCCGCGATGTCGCGGGTCCGCGCGCCGCCGGTGAGCGCTCGCGCCACGGCCCGGTCAATCGCGTCCGCGGCGTCCGGCCGCGCCAGGCTGTAGCGCAGCATCAGCGCCACGCTGCCGATGGTCCCGATCGGATTGGCGACGTCCTTCCCGGCGAGGGGCGGCGCCGACCCGTGGATCGGTTCGTAGAGCCCCGGGCCGTTGCCCAGCGAGGCGCTGGGGAGCAGGCCCAGCGAGCCGGCGAGGACGGCCGCCTCGTCGCTCAGGATGTCGCCGAACATATTCTCCGTCAGCACCACGTCGAGCGAGGCGGGATCGCTCACCAGCCGCATGGCGGCGTAGTCCACGTAGATGTGCTCCAGCTGCACGTCCGGGTAGCCCGCGGCGAGCTCGCTGACCACCTGCCGCCAGAGCTGGGACGTCTCGAGCACGTTGGCCTTGTCCACCGAGAGCAGCTTCTTCCGCCGCCCCCGCGCCGCCTCGAAGGCGAGCCGGGAGACCCGCTCGATCTCCGGCCGGGTGTAGCGCAGGGTGTTGACCGCCACCTGACCGTCGTTGCTCCGCGGTTCTCCATAGTAGAGCCCGCCCGTCAGCTCCCGCACGATCAGCAGGTCGGTGCCCGCGAGGCGCTCGGGCCGGAGGGGAGAGCTGTGCCCCAGCGCAGGGTGGATCGCCACCGGGCGGAGATTGGCGAAGACCCCGAGCCGCGCCCGGAGCGCGAGCAGGCCGGTTTCGGGCTTGAGGTGGCGGGGGGCGCCATCGAGGGCGGGATCACCCACCGCGCCGAGCAGGACGGCCGCGGCTCCCACGACACCCTCCGCGGTCGGCCGGGGGAACGGGTCGCCATGCGCCGCGACGCCCGCGGCCCCCATCGGATACTCGGCCAGCTCCAGGCGGAGCCCGTACCGCTCCCCGGCGGCCCGCAGCACCGCGAGCCCGGCGGCGATCACCTCGGGCCCGATGCCGTCCCCCGGCAGGACGGCGATGCGATGCACCGTCACGAGGCGTAGCGGGCGGCGAGCGCGGCGCGGCGGCGCTCGTAAGCGGCGATCTCCGGCTCCAGCTGGAGGGTGAGGCCGATCTCGTCGAGCCCCTCGAGGAGAGACGCGCGGCGGTAGGCGTCCATGTTGAAGCTGGCGCGGAACCCGGCGTCGTCGCGCACTTCGCAGCGCTCCAGGTCCACGGTCAGGTGGTAGGGGCCGGGGGCGGCGGCGTGCCGCTGGAAGAGCTCCGTCATTTCCGCCGGCGTGAGCCGCACCGGCAGGAGCCCGTTCTGGCAGCAGTTGGCGTAGAAGATGTCGGCGAACGACTCGCTCAGGATGGCGCGGAAGCCATATTCGCCGAGGGCCCACGGCGCGTGCTCCCGGGAGGAACCGCAGCCGAAATTGGGCCCGGCGATCAGGACCGAGGCCCCGGCCGCGCGCGGCTGGTTGAGCTCGAAGGCCGGATCGGGGGAGCCGTCGGCCCGGTAGCGCCAGTCGTGGAACAGCGCCGGCCCGAAGCCGGTGCGCTCCACCCGCTTGAGGAACTGCTTCGGGATGATCTGGTCGGTGTCCACGTTGACCCGGGGCAGCGCGGCGACGATCCCGGTATGCGTCGTGAAGGGCGTCATGCGCTCAGCCCACCAGGATTGCTTCGCCCGCCGGCTCGAGCTTGCGGACGTCGGTGAGGCACCCGGTGACGGCCGCGGCGGCGGCCATCGCCGGACTCAGCAGGTGGGTGCGCCCGCCCTTCCCCTGCCGGCCCTCGAAGTTGCGGTTGGAGGTGGAGGCGCAGCGTTCCCCGCCCGCCAGGATGTCCGGGTTCATGCCCAGGCACATGGAGCAGCCGGCGTTCCGCCACTCGAACCCCGCCTCCCGGAAGACCAGGTCCAGTCCCTCCCGTTCCGCCTGGGCCTTCACCGCCATGGACCCCGGGACCACCATGGCGCGCACGCCGGCCGCGACCCGGCGCCCGCGCACCACGCGGGCGGCCTCCCGCAGGTCGTCGATGCGGGCGTTGGTGCAGCTGCCGATGAACACTCGCTGCACCGGCGTCCCCTCCAGCGGCCGGCCCGGCTCGAGGCCCATGTAGGCCAGCGCGCGGCGCGCGGCTTCCTGCTCGGCCGGGGATGTGAAGCTGGCGGGCTCGGGCACCGCGCCATCAATGCCGGTCACCATCCCGGGACTCGTCCCCCAGGTGACCTGGGGGGCGATGCCGCCCACGTTGATGTCGACCCGCCGGTCGTAGCGGGCGTCGGGATCGCTCACCAGCAGGCTCCAGCGATCCACCGCCGCCGTCCAGGCCCGGCCCGCGGGCGCCTTGAGCCGCCCCATGAGGTAGGCGAAGGTCGTCTCGTCCGGCGCGATCATCCCGGCGCGCGCCCCCGCCTCGATCGACATGTTGCAGATCGTCATCCGGCCTTCCATCGACAGCGCCCGGATGGCGGGGCCGGTGTATTCGATCACGTGCCCGGTCGCGCCCGCGGTGCCAATCTGCCCGATGAGCGCCAGGATCAGGTCCTTGGCCCCCACCCCGCGGCCCGGCAGGCCGTGGAACCGCGCCTCCAGCGTCTTCGGCTTCTGGAACAGCACCGTCTGGGTGGCCAGCACATGCTCGACGTCGCTGGTGCCGATGCCGAAGGCGAGCGCCCCGAAGGCGCCGTGGGTCGAGGTGTGGGAGTCGCCGCAGACGATGGTCATCCCCGGCTGGGTGGCGCCGAGTTCCGGGCCGATGACGTGCACGATGCCCTGCGCCGGGGAGGCGAGATCGTACAGCTCGATGCCGTAGTCGCGGGCGTTCTCCAGCAGCAGCTCCACCTGGCGCCGGGACACCAGGTCGGCGATGGGCAGGCTCCGGTCGCCGGTGGGGACGTTGTGATCCACCGTCGCCAGGGTCAGGTCCGGCCGGCGCACCCGGCGACCGGCCAGCCGGAGGCCCTCGAACGCCTGCGGACTGGTGACTTCGTGCACCAGGTGCAGGTCCACGTAGAGCAGGGCCGGGCCCCCGCCGGCCACCTGGTGGACGACGTGGGCATCCCAGACCTTGTCGAAGAGCGTCCGGGCGGGCATCGCTCAGACCGCCGCGTGCGCCGGCGCCTTGGCCCGCGCCGCCGCCTGCGCCGCCTTGCCTTCCTCGGACCAGGGCATCATGGCCCGCAGCTGGGCGCCCACCACCTCGATCGGGTGCGTGGCATCCGCCTGGCGCATCCGGGCGAAGTTCGCCCCGCCGCCCCGGTGCTCCGCCAGCCATTCCCGGGCGAACTGCCCGCTCTGCACCTCGGTCAGGATCTTGCGCATCTCCGCCTTGGTGGTGGCGGTGATGATCCGCGGGCCGCGGGTGTAGTCGCCATACTCCGCGGTGTCGCTGATGGAGTAGCGCATGAACGTGAGGCCGCCGCGGTTGATGAGGTCCACGATCAGCTTGAGCTCGTGCAGGCACTCGAAGTAGGCCATCTCGGGCCGGTAGCCCGCCTCCGTCAGGGTCTCGAACCCGGCCTTGATCAGTGCCGTCACCCCGCCGCAGAGCACCGCCTGCTCACCGAACAGGTCGGTCTCGGTCTCCTCCCGGAAGCTGGTCTCGATGATCCCCGCCCGGGCGCAGCCGATGCCGGACCCGTAGGCCAGGGCGTTGGCGAGCGCCTGCCCGCTCGCGTCCTGGTGGATGGCCACCAGCCCCGGGACGCCCCGTCCCGCCTCGAACTCGCTCCGCACCAGGTGGCCGGGGGACTTGGGCGCGATCATCGAGACGTCCACGTTCGCCGGCGGGACGATCTCCTTGAAGTGCACGTTGAAGCCGTGCGCGAACATCAGCGTCTTCCCCGCCGTGAGTTGCGGCCCGACGGCGGCGTCGTAGATGGTCCGGCCGTCCTGGTCCGGGACCAGCATCATGATCACGTCGGCGGCCTTCGCGGCATCCGCGACGGACATGACCGAGAGGCCGGCGCCCTCCGCCTTGCGCCAGGAACCGCCGCCGGGCCGGAGCCCCACGATGACCCGGGCGCCGCTGTCCCGCAGGTTGAGGGCGTGGGCATGGCCCTGGCTGCCGTAGCCGATGATCGCGAACGTCCGGCCGGCGAGCCGGCGGAGATCGGCATCCTTGTCGTAGTAGATCCGCGGGCTCGAGGCGCTCAGGCCGCTCTGCTCAGTCATCGTGACTCCAGACGCATGGTAAGGTGGTTCGGGAACAGTGCGATCAGGCGGGAATGGCCGCCGCCACTCGCGGAAGCGCCGCGCCGACCCCGGCCGGCGGGGCGCCCGCCACCGGGCCCGGCCGCGGCGGCAGCGACAGCGCGGCGCCGCGCACCAGGTCCAGCACCCCGAAGGGTTCCAGCGCCCGCAGGAACGACACCATGAACGGGGCGGTCCCGGTGGCCTCGACCGTCAGGTCCTCCGGGTGCTCCTCCACGATGCGGGCATCGTACAGCGCCACGGCGTCCAGCAGCGCCGAGAGCGTCACCGCCGAGACCCGCACCCGCACCAGGGCCTGCTCCCGCGCGGTGCACTCGGACTCCGGATGGACCGTCACGCCCCGCACCTCGGCCATCTTGGAGAAGTGGTTGGCCATCCGCGCGGTGGCGGCGGGGTCGCCGGTGATGGTGAGGACCAGCCGGTTGATGCCCGCGCGCCCCGAGGGCCCGAGGGTCAGGCCGCTCAGCGCCAGGTTCCGGCGGCGCACGATCCCCACGGCGCGGTTGAGCGCCAGCAGGTCGTCCTCGATCAGGACCGCCACCACCCAGGTCGGCACCGGCGCGCTCACGTGGCCGGGGCGGCGGCGGGCGCCGACTCGATCGGCTCCGACAGCGAACCGCCGGGGGGGATCATGGGGAAGACGTTGGCCTCCTGCTCGATCAGGAACTCGACCACCGCCGGGCCCGGCTCCCGCATGGCCCGGGCGACGGCCTCCTCGACCTGCCGGGCATGTTCGACCCGGTAGCCGGCGATGCCATAGGCCTCGGCCAGCTTCACGTAGTCGGGGCTCCAGATCGGCGTGGCCGAGTACCGCCGGCCGTGGAAGAACTGCTGCCACTGCCGCACCATGCCGAGGTAGCCGTTGTTGAAGATCGCCATCTTCACCGGGATCCCCTCCTGCACCATCGTGGCCATCTCCTGCATGTTCATCTGGAAGCCGCCGTCGCCGGAGATCGCCCACACCGGGCGGTCCGGGCGGGCGAAGTGCACCCCCATCGCCGCCGGCACCGCGAACCCCATGGTGCCGAGCCCCCCCGACGTGATGTGGCTGTTCCGCTCCTGGTAGCCGAACAGCTTGGCCACCCACATCTGGTGCTGCCCCACGTCGGACACCACGGTGGTGCCCGGCCCGCTGACCTCGCGGATGCCCGCCAGGATGGCGTCCGGCGCCATGTCGCCGCGGTAGGCCTCGGTCCGCTCCCGGGCCATGGCGGCGATCTCGGCGCGCCAGGCGTCGCAGTCGCGGGGCCGGAGGCGCTCCGTCAGGCGGGCGGCCAGCGCACGCGCGTCCCCGACCAGCGCCAGGGCCACCGGGATGTTCTTCCCGATCTCGGTCCGGTCGAGATCGAGGTGAATGATCTGGGCCTGCGGCGCGAACCCCGCCGTATTGCCCGTCACCCGGTCGTCGAAGCGCAGCCCGATGGCCAGGATCACGTCGGCGTGCTGGATGGCCCGGTTGACGTGCACTTCCCCGTGCATCCCCGGCATGCCGAGATGCAGCGGATGCGACTCCGGGAAGGCGCTGATGCCGAGCAGGGTGGTGATCACGGGGATGCCGGTCTTCTCGGCCAGCGCCCGCACCTCGTCGTAGGCGCGGGAGAGGATGACCCCGTGCCCCACCATGAGCAGCGGGCGGCGAGCGCCCGCCAGCATCCGGACCGCGGTCCCCAGCGCGCTGTCCAGGTCGTCCTCGCCCACCGACGGCCGGGCCGCCGGGCCACCGGGCCGCCGGGCGGCCGAGCCGGCGGTCCA
>JAEUJI010000250.1 GCA_016794805.1 Gemmatimonadota bacterium | reverse complement strand
CTGCCGGTTGTACAGCGACAGCGGGGTGCGCTTGACGTAGCCGCCGTGGGTGATGGTCACGACCATCTCCTCCTCGGCGATCAGGTCCTCGATCGAGAACTCGCCCTCGTCGCTCACGATCTCGGTGCGGCGGTCGTCGCCGTACTTCTTCGCGACCTCGGTCATCTCGTCCTTGAGGATCTGCATCCGCTTCGGCTTGCTGGCCAGGATCGCCTTGAGCTCCTTGACCAGGGCCCGCACCTCCGCCAGCTCGGCCTCCAGCTTCTCGATCTCGAGGCCGGTGAGCTTGGCGAGGCGCATGTTGAGGATGGCGTCGCTCTGCTTCTCCGACAGCCCGAAGCGCTTGCGCAGCCGGGCGTCGGCATCCGGCACGTCGGCGGACTTCTTGATGATCTCCACGACCTCATCAATGTTGTCCACCGCGATCTTGAGCCCCTCGAGGATGTGCTCCCGGGCCAGGGCCGCGTCGAGGTCGAACTGGGTCCGCCGGACCACCACCTCGTGCCGGTGCTCGACGAACCGCTCCAGCAGCAGCTTGAGGTTCATCACCTTCGGCGTGCCCCGGTCCAGGGCCAGCATGATGATGCCGAAGGTGGTCTGCATCGCGGTGTGCTTGTACAGCTGGTTCAGCACCACGTTGGGGATCGCGTCGCGCTTGAGCGTGACCACGATCCGCATCCCGTCCTTGTCCGACTCGTCGTTGACCCCGCTGATCCCCTCCAGCTTCTTGTCGATCACCAGCTGGGCGATGGCGCTGACCAGGTTCTCCTTGTTGACCTGGTAGGGGATCTCGGTGACCACGATCTGGCTCTTGCCGCTCGACTCCTTCTCCTCGATCTGGGCCCGGGCCCGCACCTGCACCCGGCCCCGGCCGGTCTCGTAGGCCTCCTTGATGCCGCTCCGGCCGTAGATGTAGGCGCCGGTGGGGAAGTCGGGGCCCTTGATGGTCTTGGCCAGGTCGGCGATGGTGATCTCGGGATCGTCGATCAGCTGCTGGACCGCCTTGGCCACCTCGCGCAGGTTGTGGGGCGGGATGTTGGTGGCCATGCCCACGGCGATGCCGCTGGAGCCGTTGATCAGCAGGTTGGGGACCATCGAGGGCAGGACGGTCGGCTCCTGCAGCCGGTCGTCATAGTTCGCCTGGTAGTCCACCGTGTTCTTCTCGATGTCCTCCAGCATCGTCACCGCGATCGGCGTGAGCCGGGACTCGGTGTAGCGGTAGGCCGCCGCGCGGTCCCCGTCCACCGAGCCGAAGTTCCCCTGCCCGTCAATCAGCGGATAGCGGAGCGAGAAGTCCTGCACCATGCGCACCAGCGCGTCGTAGACCGAGCTGTCGCCATGGGGGTGGTACTTGCCCAGCACGTCGCCCACGACCGTCGCGCATTTCTTGTAGGGCCGCCCCGGGAGGAGGCCCAGCTCGTTCATCGAGTACAGGATGCGGCGGTGCACCGGCTTGAGGCCGTCGCGCACATCGGGCAGCGCGCGCGAGACGATGACGCTCATCGAGTAGTTGATGAACGACTGCTGCATCTCCTCTTCGATCAGCCGCGGGAGGATGCGCTCGTGCTGGGAGGGGCCGGTCATGCGGGTCCGTGGTTGGGGCGGCGACGGCCACCCGTCCATGCTGGGCTGTGGAAGTGGCCGGGGCGCGGCCGTGAAGCGGGGAAATATAGCCCGGTCCCGGCCCGCTAGGCAATTGCCGCCACCTGTCGCAAATCACGGTTGGGCAACAACTTAGGGGTGACGGTAAGGACGGTACCGTCGGTACCGTCGGTACCGTCCCTACCGCCGCTCGGCAACCCTTTCCCGGCCCCCTGCGTCAAAGCACCCGAACCAGGCCACCACTCCAGCGCCGTGGATGGAGCGTCAGTGACCGAAGCCGAACTCATCGCAGGGGTGCTGGCCGGGGATCCGGCGGCGGAGCGCGCGCTGTATGACGCGCACGTCGACCGGGTGTGGGGGATGGTGTACCGGTTTGCCGGCGACGCCGACCGCGCCGCCGACTGGACCCAGGAGACCTTCGTCCGGGTGTTCCAGAAGCTGGCCGACTTCCGGGGTGACGCCGCCCTCGGCACCTGGATCGGCTCGGTGGCGATCTCGGTGGCCCTCTCCGGGCTCCGGAAGGTGCAGCGGCACGACCAGCGGGAGACGGTCCTCCTGGACCACCACCCCGCCCGGACCGAGCGCCGCGCCGACCCCGACCTCGCCACCCGGATGCGGGAGGCGATCGCCGACCTGGCGGAGCACTACCGGATGGTGTTCCTGCTGCACGATGTCGAGGGCTATACCCACGAGGAGATCGCCGGACTCCTCGGCGTGGAGACCGGGACCTCCAAGGCCCGCCTCTCCCGCGCCCGGGCCCGGCTTCGCGAAGCGCTCGCCGCCTTCGCCTGAGGACACGATGAACGACGACGAACGGGATGCCATGATCCGCCGCCTCGCACACGACAGCCTCCAGCCCCCCCCGGCCCCCCGGGAGGAGATCTGGCGGCGGATTGAGATGGAACGGAAAGCGGCGGTACCGGCGGTAGCGACGGTACCGACGGTAGCGAGGATGCCGGTCAGGTGGGGGCGGGTGCTGGTGCCGCTGGCCCTGGCTGCGACGCTGGCGCTGGCCTTCGGGCTGGGGCGGATGACCGCACCTCCGCCGCCGAGCGACCATGCCGCCGAGTCGCCGAGCCGCCGAGCCGCCGAGGCGTCGAGTACCGCCCACCGCCTGGTGGCGGCCGAGTACCTGGGCCGGACCGAAGTGTTCCTGACCGACTTCCGGGCGGCCGCCAGCACCGGGCAGCCCGATGAGACCGCGTCGCGTGAGGCCCGCCGGCTGCTCGGCACCGCGCGACTGCTGCTCGATTCCCCCGCCGCCGAAGACGTACGGCTTCGCGCGCTGCTGGAGGACCTCGAGCTGGTGCTGGCGGAGATCGCGCAGCTGCAGCGCGAGCGCCGCGAGGACCTCAACCTGATCACCGACGGGCTCGACCAGCGCGGGACGCTGGGTCGGCTCCGCGCCGCGGTACCGGCCGGGGGCACGCCCGCTTCCACTCAAGGAGTCCTGTAATGCGCGCCCTGATGCTCGGCCTGACGGCCGCCCTGACCTTCTCTTCCATCGAGGTGCCGCAGCTGTTCCAGCAGGCGCGCGCCACGGTGGCAATCGCGGACCAGCCGCCGGCGCCCTGGCTGCAGTCCGACCCCGGCGATTCCCTCTACCGGATGGCGCGGGAGGCGCTCCGCCGCGAGCAGTACCGCGCCGCCGTCGAGCGCTTCGCGGAGCTGACCCGCCGCTACCCGCGGTCGGGCTACGCCGCGGACGCGCTCTACTGGGAGGCGTTCGCCCGGTACCGGATCGGCGGGGACGCCGAGCTCAAGACCGCCCTGGCGCGGCTGGAGGACCAGAAGCGCCGCTTCCCCCGGGCGGCCACCGCCGGCGACGCCGCGGCCCTCGCCACCCGGATCCAGGGAACGCTGGCCCGGAGCGGCGACAACGCGGCCGCGGAGACGGTGACCATCGAGGCCACGGATGCCGGCCGGGAGGGCGGCCGCGCCGGCGGCGACTGCAACGAGGATTCCGACGTGAAGGCGGCCGCGCTCAACGCGGTGCTGCAGATGGACTCGGAGCGGGCGCTGCCGCTGCTCTCCCGGGTGCTGGCCCGCCGGGACGAGGGCTCCGCCTGCCTCCGGCGGAAGGCGGTCTTCCTGGTGGCCCAGAAGGCGGGGCCGCAGACGGAGGACATCCTGATCAGCACCGCGCAGCAGGACCCCGACCCCGAGGTGCGGGAGCAGGCGGTGTTCTGGCTGTCGCAGGTCTCGACCCCGCGGGCGGTGGCCGCGCTGGATTCGATCGCGCAGCGGAGCAGCGACCCGGGGCTGCAGGAGAAGGCGGTGTTCGCCCTGTCGCAGCAGCGCGACCCCCGCGCGGCCCAGGCGCTCCGCGCCATCGCCGAGCGGAAGGACGTGCGGCGGGACATCCGCGGGAACGCGATCTTCTGGCTGGGCCAGTCGAAGAGCGGTGGCGGGGAGTACCTGCGCGGCCTCTACACCCGGCTCGACGACGACGAACTCAAGGACAAGGTGATCTTCGGGATCGCCCAGTCCGGGAAGCCGGAGGACCGGCGCTGGCTGTTCGAGGTGGCGCAGAACCCCCGCGAGTCGGTGGAGATGCGGAAGAAGGCGATCTTCTGGTCCAGCCAGGGCGGCATCACCGGCGAGGAGCTGGGCCGGCTGTACGCCACGCTGCAGGACCGGGAGCTCAAGGAGCAGGTGATCTTCGCCCTGTCGCAGGTGAAGGGGCCGGGGGCGGTGGACCAGATGATCGAGATTGCCCGGAAGGACAAGGATCCCGAGATGCGCAAGAAGGCGGTGTTCTGGCTGGGTCAGTCGCGGGACCCGCGCGCCGCCGCGCTCATCGAAGAACTTCTCAACGAGTAGGGGACACCATGCGCATCGCACTGCTGGCGGGGCTGGCGCTCATCGCCGCCCCCATGCTGGAGGGGCAGTCGCTGGCCTCGAGGATCGACCGGGTGAAGGACGGGACGGTGCGGCTGTCGTTCCCCGCCCGGGAGGGGGTGTGCGGCAACGGGCGGGGCAACATCAGCACCTACTCGAGGGACTCCCGCGGGGAGTGGGAGCATGACTGCGAGTCGGGGCCGGTGCGGCTGGTGATCGACCGGGCCGGCGGCCGCTCCACCGCCCTCCGCGCCTACGTCGGCGGTCAGTGGCGCGGCACCGCCACCCAGGACCTCGGCGCGGTGGACGCGAAGGAGGCGTCGGACTGGCTCTTTGGCCTGGCCGGGAGGAACGAGGGGGCAAGCGAGGACGCGATCTTCCCGGCCACGCTGGCCGAGGGGGTGGAGACCTGGCCGGGGCTGCTCCGCATCGCGCGCAACGACCGGGTGTCGCAGAAGACCAGGCGGAACGCGATCTTCTGGCTGGGACAGGCGGCGGGCGAGGCGGCCACGAAGGGGCTCGACTCGATCGTGCAGGACGACAACGGCGACCGGGAGGTGCGGGAGTCGGCGATCTTCGCGCTGTCCCAGCGGCCGCGGGAGGAGGGGATCCCCGCCCTCATCCGGGTGGCGCGCAACAGCCACGATCCCAAGCTCCGGAAGACTGCGCTCTTCTGGCTGGGGCAGAGCGAGGCGCCGGAGGCGGTGGCGTTGTTTGAGGAGATCTTGACGGAGAATTGACGGTA
>JAEUJI010000341.1 GCA_016794805.1 Gemmatimonadota bacterium | reverse complement strand
AACGGCCACCTGAGGGCGGGGGCACCCTCCGGGGTGTCCCCGTGGCCCGGGCCGCCGAGTATCTTCCGGCGGTCCACGCCTTCCCTCCATGCCCGGGACGCCCATGCCCCAGCCGATCAACCTGGCCGCCAAGCTGGCCACCTTCACCGAGCACTGGCAGCCCCGGGTGGTCGGCGCCTTCAACGGGCACGACCTCAAGGTGGTCAAGGTGAAGGGGGAGTTCACCTGGCATCACCACGATGACACCGATGATTTCTTCCTGGTGCTCCAGGGGCGCCTGATCCTCCGGCTCCCGGAGGGGGAGGTGCGGCTTGGCCCCGGGGAGCTGTTCGTGGTGCCGCAGGGCGTGGAACACTGCCCGGTGGCGGAGGAGGAGGTGCACCTCCTGCTCATCGAGCGCACCGGGACCCCGAACACCGGCGATCCCGCCACCGCCGCGCCGCGGCGCGTCATCTAGGGAGCCCTCCACATGCGACTCAGCGTCTTCAACCGGGCGGGCCAGCTGGTCACGGCGGAGCTCCCCCGCGTGGTGAAGAGCGATGCCGAGTGGCGGCGGCAGCTCACCCCGGCGCAGTTCACGGTGGCCCGCGGCAAGGGAACCGAGCGGCCCTTCTGCGGCACCCTGCTCGACAACAAGCGGGACGGCGTCTACACCTGCATCTGCTGCGCCCTGCCGCTCTTCAGCGCCTCCGGGAAGTTCCACTCGGGCACCGGCTGGCCCAGCTTCTTCCAGCCGATCGCGCCGGAGAACGTGCGGACGGAGACCGACCGGGCCTACGGCATGGTCCGCACCGAGATCCTCTGCGCCCGGTGCGACGGCCACCTGGGTCATGTCTTCGAGGACGGACCCCGCCCGACGGGGCTCCGGTACTGCGTCAACTCGGAATCCCTCGCCTTCACCGATGCCGCCCAGGTGGCCTCGCTGGCCGACCCCGCGGCGGGGGAGTGAGGGGGACCGGAATCCGGCCGCTTGACAGTCGGAGGCAGTTTGATAATCATCAAACCATGAAGAGCGAGATCGGGACCCTGGGCCTGCCGCCCAAGCAGTTCGACCTGGTGGCCAAGGCCCTCGCGGACCCCCGCCGGATGGCGCTGCTGGAGTCCATCGGGAGCGAGCGGGAGTACTCCTGCCAGAAACTTTGCGTGGAGTTCCCCGTATCCAAGGGGACGATTTCTCACCATATGAAGGAGCTGGTCCGCGCGGGGCTCATCGAGCAGCGGCGGGAAGGGCAGTACCGGTTCTATGAAGTGCGCCGCGAGGTGCTGGCGGCCTACACCGCGGAGTTGATGCGCCGCGTGGCGCGGGTGTCGGGGCAATAGCAGCTGTCGGGTCGGCGCCTTTTTTTTCGCATTTGTGTTTGATGGTTATGAAACTGTTGCACAGCGAATACCCTTTCGGAGTCCCCTCATGAGCGCCCAGCCCCTCGTTCCCTCCCGCCGCTGGATCGGGTCCCTCACCCTCGTCGGCGCCGTGCTCGGCATCGGTGTCCTGCTGGCGGCGTGGAAGCGCAGCGCCAACCACGAGGCGGCAGCGGCCTCCGCCAACCAGCCCGAACCGGTGGAGCTG
>JAEUJI010000199.1 GCA_016794805.1 Gemmatimonadota bacterium | reverse complement strand
GGAGCGGCGCAGGATCCGGAGATACATCGCCCAGCAGTGGCAGGAGATCCGGTAATGCTCGCTGGCGCTGGGCCAGCCGGTGTGACGGAACCGCAGCCAGGTCACCGGCCCCCGCCGCTCGAGGCTGAACCCCACCCGGGTGCCGGTCCAGTCGGCGTCGGCGCGGGTCAGCTCCAGCTCGAACTCGCTCTCCGGCGCCGCGCGCGTCACCCTCGCCCGCCAGTCATACTCCGGGCCGAACCAGAGCTCAAACTCCGCCCCCTCCCGCGGGGTGCCGGCGGAACGGTTCGTCCACCAGGTGTCGAGCCCCGCGGGGGTGCTCACCGCCGCGAACACCTCCGCGGCAGCGGCGTTGATGGGGAGGTCCTGCAGGATGTCGGGCATGGGGCACTCCGGGGAACTGCACGACACGGAAACACGGAATCACGGAATACACGAACTTGATACTGATACGTAGACCCCATGACTGCGGGTTTCCGTGCGTCTTCCGTGTATTCCGTGTTTCCGTGGTGACTGCGGGGGCCGTGATCGGGGAAGCCGGTCGCCGCGCTCAGCGGATCGAGAGGCCGGCCGCCCAGTAGAACCGCTGCACGTCGCCCTTGGGATAGTCCCGCCGCAGGCTCCGGCGCCCCGGGCCCAGCGCATTGAGCTGCGCGGCGGTGGGCGCGGCGGTGGGCGGCAGCAGGCGCGCCACCTCGGCCTCCGTCAGGGGCAGCACCGACCAGTACTGCGGGTCGTCGCCATCCACCCAGTCCACTTCCTCCTCGAGGACGGAGAGGAACCGCTGCCGGCAGGCGGGACAGGCCAGGATAGTGACGATGAAGTGGAGGTCATCCACCAGCTCCGCCACCCCGGTCAGGCTGGCGCGCGCCTTCCAGGCCGCTTCCGGGTCGGCGGGCCAGCACTGGGGGCAGCCGAAGGTGGCGGGAGGTTCCGTCATGCCCATGAGCAGGCGACCATCACCGCCCGGCCCGCTTCCGCTTCTTGCGCTTCGGCGCCGGCGGCTCGGGCACGAACTGGATATTGATGGCGAGGAGGTCCGCCTCGAACCAGGCCACCAGCCGCCCGGTGAACTTCTCGGCCAGGTAGAACAGGTCGCTGGCGGTCCTGGGCATGACGTGCGCCACCAGCACGCCGTTCGCATTGGACAGGGCGATATGGCCCCCCGTCCGGCGCTGCACATGCCGGAGCCGGGTCTTCGCCTTGTTGCTCCATTCCCAAGTCGTGGCTTCGCGGATGCGGGCCCGGAGGAGCTTGTACGCGTCGCGGCCGGTGGCGGGGACTGCTTGGAGGACGAGCATGCGGAGCTCCTCGGTGGGAGGCACGGGTCAGCCGTCTACCGTATCCGCAAACTAGCTCGCCGTTCCTGCCTCGCAACCCCGGTCGTCAGCACCCGGGCGCTGAACTGCTCGACACGGGACAGGACCCCAGAAACTGCACGACACGGAAGAACGGAACCACGGAAGCACGCACGGAACGCACCGCGCAGTGCCCTCTACCACCGTTGCTGCATCAGTGGTTCGTTTCCATGTTTCCGTGCTTCCGTGTCGTGCGGTCGAGGGGGGCAACGATGCGCATGCTGCGGTAACGATGGTGAGGTCGGGGCAGAGGGAGGGCGGATCTGGGGAGCCTCAACAATCAAACTGCCTGAGGTGATGATCCAGGTGCTTCCACGCCAGCCGCCCCCAGGCGCCATGGCTCAGGGGACCGAAGAAGGGGTGCATGGCCTGGGTCGGGGTTGCCGCGAGCCGGTGGATCAGCGCCTCCACCGCGCCCACGTCCTCGGCCCAGTTCGAGGGGGCCGAGGTCAGCATCTCCGGGGCCGTCTGCACCTTTCCCCGAGGCGCCTCCAGCGGGGAATAGACCACCAGCCACTTGAGGATCGTCCGGCTGGCAATGTTGTCATGCCGCCGGGTGGGGAGGTCGCCGACCGCCACGCGGAGCTGATCCGCCAGGTGGCAGACCATCGCCGGGGCGGTGAACCGGCCCCAGAGCGCCGGCTGGTCGGGCTGGAGGCGCCGAAGCCGGCCGAGAATGGCGTCCCGGTCGGCCGGCGTGAGGAGGGATGGCATGGGGACCCAACTTACCGGCGTGCCCCTGCGACGCAATCCGGTGGCCGACCCACGCACCACAACCCCCGCGCCCTCGCGGAGGTCATGGCGGGCTGATGTCCCGTCGTTGCTGCGCCTCGGAAGCATCATCACCCGGGCTCACGGAGGATTGCCCTGGGGCGGCCGGCGCCGCCGGCGCGGGAGAACCCCGCCGCATGACCCACCCCGAACACCACTGACCCGGGAGCAGGCATGGATCGCCTGCTCCCGGGTCGCGTGTGTCGCCTGGCCCGGGCCTACTTCGGGCGCCGCATCCCCTTGGTGAATTCCCGCAGGTCCCGCGGCAGCTCGACCACCGGGCACGCCCGCCGCTGCCAGGCATGCGGGGCCAGCATCAGCCGCAGGGTCGCCGCGTCGCTCTGCTGCCCGGCGATGCACAGCTCGGCCTGCAGTGGCGCGGTCCCGTAGTAGGGGCCGTTGTCCCCGGGGGTGTCGGGGTTCGGCGAGGGCGGGTCCCGGCGCGCGGGGTGGGAGTACCCCGCGCAGTGCATCATCTCGTGGATCAGGGTCTGCGAGATCTCGTCGCCGCCGAGGGGGAAGAGATTGGTGAAGTTGACCCAGATCCGCGACCCGTTCACCGTGGCGCTGGCGTTGGCCGTGGCATCGGTGGAGACGCTGTGCCGGATGGCCTTCTGGTAGGCCTGGCGCAGGTCCGCCAGCTGCTGCGCCGTCAGCGCCCCGCACGCCTTCCCCTGGAACCAGGCCCAGGTATGCCGCTCCTGCAGCCGCAGCCGCTGCGCGGCGGTAATGTCGGAGTCGTAGGTGAAGTTGCTCATCAGGCCGGACTGGAACCAGCGGTGGAGCGGCGAGGTCTGCGGCTGGGGCACGAGATAGAGATAGCCGGTGATCCCCTCGGATACGTACCCCGACGCCGGGGCCAGCTCCCCCGCGGGGTCAGTGCAGTAGAAGTGATCGCCGTTGCCGGGGTTGTACCAGCGAAAGAGGGGGACGGTGTTCGGCGCCTGTCCGGTATGGATGTGGCAGGCGATGCCCTCGAAGACATACCCGCTCACGGGCGCCAGTTCCCCCGCGGGATCGGTGCAGTAGAAGTGATCCCCCACCATCGGGTGCCACCAGCGATACAGGGGGGTGGTCCCGGGCGCCGGGGCCGTGAAGACGAACCCGGTCACCCCCTCCCGTTCGTACCCCCCGGCGGGCGCCAGCTCGCCCGCGGGATCGAGACAGTAGAAATGATCGCCCGCCATGGAATGCCTCCTCCGAAAGGGATGGGTCGTCCGTCGTGACCGTCCCAACCCTTGCCTGAAGGCGTTGTCCCGGCGTTACCTGCCCGATCAGCTCCTCTCCCTTGAACTGCACGACACGGAAAAACGGAAGGCACCACCAGTGTCCGCCGCCGTTGTTGCTGCATCAGTGGTTCGTTTCCGTGTTTCCGCGCTTCCGTGTCGTGCAGTTCCAGCAGGCCCGCCCCACCGCGGGAGCACCACACACACGGAAGGGACGCGGAATCACCAGCTCCCGCAGGTCCGGATGACCGCAATCACGACGGCCACCAGCACGACCGGCACCCCCCATCGCAGCAGCTGGTGCCGGCGGCCGACCAGCCGGTAGCAGGCATCGCACCACGCGCCGGTGACCGGCACCGGCCCCGGGAAATGCCGGGTGTGGCCCGGCTCCCCGCAGCGCTCACAGGTGCCGCAGGAGACTTGGCCGGCTTGGCAGTAACAGGGGCGAGTGGTGGACACGAGGGTCATCGGTCAGGAAATGGAGGGGATGCGCATGCTGCTCAAATTCACCACGGAAGCACGGAACACACGGAATTCACGGAATACACCGAAGTGAGATCGATACAGCATGAGAGGAGTGGTGGCTTCCGTGCGTCTTCCGTGTCTTCCGTGTTTCCGTGGTGATAGCGGGGCCGGCCAGGCAGAGCGGAGCTGGCGCTTCGCCCCTACTCCACCCGCGGCACGGTCACCGCGCAATCTCCAGCCCGTCGAGGAACGCCTCGAAGTCCGGCAGGAACTCGGGCAGCAGCCCCTCGGAGGTGTAGGTGATGGCCTGCACCGTGCCGGCGGCGCCGGCGTAGTAGTAGCCGAAGTAGCGGAAGGCGATCCCCTGGGTGGTGAACGCGATCTGGAGGCAGCGCACCTCCGTGCCGTTCACCACCCGGCGCTCGTCGGAGACGAGGTGGGCGTCGGGGGCGAACTCCTGCGCGTTCGAGACCGCCATCACCACCAGCGAATCCAGGTTCATCTGGATCCGTTCCGCGATCACCAGCGCATAGCCATCGCCGTTGACGTGGGTGAACTGCAGCCGGCCCGGCTTGGAGGCCTCGCTCCGGCGCCACTTGGCGGGGTCGATGCTCAGGGTCACGTTCTTGAGCAGCGCCACCTGCTCGGTGGCACTCGCCGGCCGGGTACGCTGCCCCAACGCGGCCTTGGTGCCGGGCTTCTCCTCGGTGACATTGGTCCAGGTCCCGTCGGGGTTGAGCCAGACCGCGCTGCCATCGGGGCGGGTGGCCCGCACCCGCTGCGACTGGGCCAGCGCGGCGGTTGTCAGGGGGAGAGACAGCAGCAGCAGACAAAGGAAGCGTCGCACGGGCCCTCCAGCGGTCGGCGAGGGAATCGGCGTTCGCGGCACCCGGCTGGTGCCGGCTTCCACCAACCTATCCTTGGCGGCTTTTCCCGCAAATGGGCGATTGGGCGATTGGGCGATTGGGCGATTCGCCATACACCATGCCCAGGCAGGGGGATTCAGCGCGCGTGCTACTCACGTTCACCACGGAAGCACGGAGTGCACGGAATCCACGGAAGAACCTGCGTGTTCCTTCCGTGTTCTTTCCGTGTTTCCGTGATTCCGTGGTGAACGTGAGCACCAGGGCACTGCGCGTCCGAAGGAATTGCAGCCTCCGTCACCGCTCCCCCGGCCGGTACGTCCGCTCGGTGTGCCCGACGAGCTGCGACGGGTAGAAGTACACCTCCCGCAGGTCCCCCGTCGCGTAGCGCGCCGCCTGGTCGTTGAAGTGCTTCGACCCGGGGTCGCCACTGACGCCCCCCGCGGTGACGGCCCGCGCCCGCACGCTGTCGCCGAACTCCACCACCGCCACGAAGCTGTTGCCGTAGGTGCCGTAGCGCTTCCTGCTGCCCCGGTGCTGGCTCGCGCCGAAGGAGGCCAGCGAGCCCCAGTGGGCGCTGGTGAAGCCGACCGGGATGCTGGGCGCGGCATCGTCGAAGGGATGCTCGATGTCGTCGGTGAGCCGCTGAAAGCGGTTGATCTCCCCCCACGGCGTGCGCCAGCTCCCGAAGTCGGCGGCCAGCCGGTCCG
>JAEUJI010000187.1 GCA_016794805.1 Gemmatimonadota bacterium | reverse complement strand
GCCACCAGCACGGCCCGGGCCGAAGGAGGCCGGATGGCGGGCACCAGGAGCCCGTGGTACCGCCGACGGCGCCAGCCGCCCACCAGGCCGCTCGCGAAACCGCCCAGCCCGTCCGTCTCCAGCCATTCGGCCCCGAGGGGGGGGAGTTGGCTCGTGGTCATGGCGTTGGGGCTCCGGTGAGGAGAGTACGCGCGGCGCGCTGGTGCTGCCGCGTGGCGACATCCAGCATCTTGCCGCTCAGGTGGCAGCGCCGGGGTTGCAGCAGCTTGGCCACCAACCCGGTCCAGCCAGTCTGGTGCGATGCCCCCACCCCGCGGCCGGTGTCGCCGTGGAAGTATTCGTGGAACGGGACCAGGTCGCGGAAATGCGGGTCGTCCTGGAACAGCTGCTCGCCACCGAAGACCGGGCGGGCCCCGTCGGGGCCGCGGAGGAAGATCCGGCACAGCCGGAGGGAGACTTCGTCCGCCACTTCGCTGAGGGTCAGGCGCCGCCCGGAGCCCGTCGGGCATTCCACCGTGAGGCTGTCGCTGTAGTAGTGGTGGAACCGCTGCAGCGACTCCACCAGCAGGTAGTTGACGGGGAACCAGATCGGCCCGCGCCAGTTGGAGTTGCCGCCGAACAGGCCGGAATCCGACTCCGCCGGCTGGTATCGTACCGTGTGGGCATGCCCCATCACGTCGAACACGTAGGGCTCCGCCTCGTGCTTCCGCGACAGGGCGCGGATGCCGAACGGCGAGAGGAATTCCTCCTCGTCCAGCATGCGCTGCAGCAGGGCCTGCATCCGGTGGCCGCGGAGCAGCGACAGCAGGCGGCGTTCCCCCTGCCCTGGCTGCTCCCAGCGGGAGACGAGCGCCGCGAGCTCGGGGCGGTACTCCAGGTACCACTTGAGCCGCGCGGCGAAGTCGGGTAGGCGATCCAGCATCTCCTGGTCGATCACCTCGACCGCGAAGAGCGGGATCAGGCCGACCATCGAGCGGACCTTGAGGGGCGTGGTGCGCCCGTCCGGCGTGCTCAGCACGTCGTAGAAGAACTGGTCCGGCTCATCCCACAGCCCCACTCCGTCGCCGCCCAGGTCCGTCATGGCGTGGGCAATGTGGAGGAAGTGCTCGAAGAACTTGGTGGCCACGTCCTCGTAGACCTTGTTGTGCAGCGCGAGCTCCAGCGCGATGCGCATCAGGTTCAGGCTGTACATCGCCATCCAGGCGGTGCCGTCGGCCTGGTTGATGTGCCCCCCGGTGGGCAGCGGCGCGCTCCGGTCGAAGACGCCGATGTTGTCGAGGCCGAGGAAGCCACCCTGGAACACATTCCGGCCGTTGGCGTCCTTGCGGTTGACCCACCAGGTGAAGTTGAGCATCAGCTTGTGGAACACCCGCTCGAGGAACGCGAGGTCCCCGGCGTCGCCCCGCCGGCGGCGATCGATCTGGAACACCCGCCACGCCGCCCAGGCATGGACCGGCGGATTCACGTCGCCGAAGGCCCACTCGTAGGCCGGGAGCTGGCCGTTGGGATGCATGTACCACTCGCGGGTGAGCAGCACCAGCTGCCCCTTGGCGAACTCGGGATCCACCAGCGCCAGTGGGATGCAGTGGAACGCCAGGTCCCACGCCGCATACCAGGGGTATTCCCAGGTGTCCGGCATCGAGAGGATGTCGGCGTTGTTGAGGTGGGACCACTCGTGGTTGCGCCCGGTGCGGCGCTCCGGCGGCGGCGGCGGCTGGGCCGGGTCCCCTGCCAGCCAGGCGGGGACATCGAAATGGAAGAACTGCTTGCTCCAGAGCATCCCGGCGAAGGCCTGCCGCTGAACCAGGCGGGCATCCGGGTCGCTCAGGTCCCGCTGCAGCTCGCCGTAGAAGGCGTCGGCCTCCCGGCTCCGGGCGGCCATGACGGCGTCGAAGTCCGCGAACGGATCGGCCGACGGGGTGCGCTGCAGCCGGACCCGGACGACCTCCTCGGCGCCCGGCGCCAGGGTGAGCCGCCGGACGGCCGCCGCCTTGGTGCCCATCCGGGCGGGATTGACCGCCGCGGCGTTGCCGGCGATGAGGGCCTCGTGGAAGGCATCCTTGTAGTAGCCGCCGCCGGGCACCTGGTGCAGCCGCGGGAGGTTGGTCTCGTTCTCCGTGAACCAGAGCTCCGGCTTCCCTTCCACCGCCCAGGTCAGTTCCCCGAGCGCCGGATGGACACAGGCGACCCGGCCGGTGTCGGTCTCCGCGAGCCGTGGGCGCGTGGCCCCGGCCTCCCAGGACCAGGTGTTGCGGAACCAGACCTGCGGCAGGAGGTGCAGCGTGGCTTGGTCCGGTCCACGATTGATGACCCGGATGCGGCAGAGGATATCCTCGGGCCCGTCCTTGGCGTACTCGATGACCACATCGAAGTAGCGGTTCCCGGCGAACACCCCGGTGTCGACCAGCTCATACTCCGGCGCCCCGATGCCACGCCGCTGATTCTCCGCCACCAGGTCGCCGTAGGGGAAGGCCGCCTGCGGGTACTTGTACTGCATCCGGTTCCAGGCGTGGCTCGGCACCGCGTCGAGGAAGTGGTAGTACTCCTTCACGTCCTCGCCGTGGTTCCCCTCGCCATTGGTGAGCCCGAAGAGCCGCTCCTTCAGGATCGGGTCGCGACCGTTCCACAGCGCGAGCCCGAGGCAGAGGAGCTGCTGGTCGTCGGAAAACCCGGCCAGGCCGTCCTCCCCCCAGCGATAGGCGCGGCTCCGGGCGTGGTCGTGCGGGAAGTAGTCCCAGGCCGAGCCCCCGGCGCTGTAGTCCTCCCGCACGGTCCCCCACTGCCGTTCCGAGAGGTAGGGGCCCCAGCGCCGCCAGGGCGCCTGCCCCAGCCGCTCGGCCTCCATCCGTTCCGCCTCAGCCGTCCTCGTGGTCATCGCGCATCCTTGCTGGAGTGTCCGTGGCTCGAGCCCGCAGCGGCGACCAGGGCGAGCACCCGCGCACGCAGGGCGTCCGGGGCGCGCACGCCGCCGAGCCGCGCGCGGATGGCCTCCTGCACCGCCTCCTCGAAGCGGCGTTCGTCCCGGCAGCTTCCGCGCGCGGGGAACTGCCGGGCGGCCTGCCACGCCGCTCCGGCCTTTCCCCCGTGAACCAC
>JAEUJI010000167.1 GCA_016794805.1 Gemmatimonadota bacterium | reverse complement strand
GGTGGGCGTGGTGCCGGTACTGCTGGTGGCGGGGGTGGTGGGGGTGACGCGGGCGGTGGGGTAGCGACGGTAACGACGGTAGCGACGGTAAGTGCGCGGCCGTGAGGTGCTCCTGCCGGAGAGCGGCGGCGCGCGAGCCGCGAAGCGGTCTCACCAGTCCTCTGCGGCTCCGCGCCGACGCGACAAGGCGGGAGCGCCGAACGAACCGCGGCTTCCGGCGCCCGGAGGGAGCTCGCGGGCGAGCGGGATGCCTAGCGTGGCGTCGTGAACCCCCGTTCCCTGTTCCCCGTTCCCCTTCTATTCTTGAATCCATGCTGACCCTGCTCAAGCTCCTCCAGTCGCTGTTCAAGACCCTGCACTCCGACGGCACGCCGGGGCAGGTCGCGGCGGGGATCATGCTCGGCGCCGGCATCGGGCTCACCCCGCTCCTCTCGGCCCATAACCTCGTCCTCTTCGCCGCCATCGTCCTGCTCAACGTCTCCTTCGGCGGCGGCATGCTGGGCCTGGCGCTGTTCACTCCCTTCGGCTTCATCCTCGATCCCCTGTTCGACCGCATCGGGCTCGCGCTGCTCCGCCAGCCGGCGCTGGCCGGCCTCTGGACCGACTGGTACACCATCCCGCTCGTCCCCTACACCAACTTCAACAACTCGGTGACCCTCGGCAGCTTCACCTCCTGGCTGGTGCTCACCATCCCGATCTACTTCGCGGCCAGGGTGGCCATCGCCCGCTACCGCGCCACGTACGGTGCCCGGGTCATGAACTCCCGCTTCATGAAGGGCCTCAAGGCGTCGAAGGTCTACAACGTCTACAGCTGGTTCAACCCCGAATGAGCGCGCCCCGGTTCAAGATCTTTCGCTGGCGCGCCGTGGGGATCATCCTGCTCGGGCTGCTCCTCCTGGGCATCTGCTGGGCGCTCTTCGGGGACCGGTTTGTCCGGGCCCAGGTGGAGGACAACCTCTCCCTGACGCTGGGCACCCAGGTGGACATCGGGAGCCTCCGGATCCGCGAGGGAGACGTGGCGGTGGATGTCGGCGAGCTGACCATTGCCGACCCGCGCAACCGCAACCGCAACCTGCTCGAGGCGGGGACGATCACCATTGATCTCGATCCGGTGCCGCTGGCCGAGAAGAAGCTGGTGATCGACCAGGTGCACCTGTCCGGCCTGCGGTTCCTGACCCGGCGCAGCACCCCCGCGCGCCCCGCCGATCCCAACAGCCCGGCCGGCCGCCTGCTCGCCGAGACCGAGGCGTGGGCCCGCGAGAAGTTCAGCTTCCCGAGCCTCGCCCTCGGGCGGGTGGACACGGTCAAGAGCCTGGTGCTCAATCCGGAGGAGCTGGGCACGGTGAAGGCGGCCCGCGCCTTTGTCAGCCAGGTGGATTCCACCACGGCCGCCTTCGAGCAGGCGCTCGCCGGGCTGGAGGTGAAGCCGGTCGTGGATAGCGCCGCCGCGCTCGCCGGCCGGCTGGCGCAGGTGGATCCGAAGAAACTCGGCGTCGCCGGGGTGCGGGACCTGGTACAGCAGGCGCAGCAGAGCATTGACGGGGTGAAGCAGACCCGGCAGAAGCTGCAGGCCCTGGAGCAGTCGGCCCGGGGCTCGCTGGCCCAGCTCACCCAGGGGCTCGCGGCGGTGGATGCGGCGCGGCAGCGGGACTACACCTTTGCCAAGGGGCTGCTCAACCTCCCGAGCTTCGACGGCCCCAACATCGGCCAGTCGCTCTTCGGGCGACAGAGCACCGACTACTTCGGGCAGGCGCTCTACTACGCCCAGCTGCTGCAGAAGTACGTCCCCCCGGGCCTCCAGCCGTGGAACCGTCCGGGGCCCAAGCGCACCCGCATGGACGGCACCGACGTCGAGTTTCCCAAGGAAAAGGCCTATCCCACCTTCCTGCTCCGGCAGGGCTCGCTCGACCTCGCGGCCGGCGCGGGGGAGCGGCACCAGTTTGCCGCCACCTTCGGTGGCCTCACTTCCCAGCCGACGCTCTACGGCCGCCCCGCCACCCTGACCGCCAGGGGGACCATCGGCGGGGCGCACCCGATGGGGGTGGATCTCTCCCTGCTGTCCCGGCACTTCGGCGCCTCCCCGCGGGACTCGCTCGCCGCGCGGGTGAGCGGGGTGCCGCTCCCGGCCATCCCGCTGCCGGCCCTCCCGTTCGTGGTGAATCCGGGGACGAGCACGGTGGGCTTCAGCTTCAGCCTGGCGGGAGAGCAGTTGCACGGGACCTGGGAAATCGCCTCCGACCAGGCCAGCTGGAGCGCCGACACTGCGCGGCTCCGGGCGGCGGGACTGGTGGAGAACACGGTCTGGCGGGTGGTGAGCGGCCTGACCCAGCTGCGGGTCCGGGCCGAACTGGGCGGCACCGTCACCAGTCCCAGCCTCAAGGTCAGCTCCAACCTGGACGAGGCCATCGCCGCGCGGCTGCAGGGGCTGGTCACCGAGGAGTTGCAGCGCGCGGAGGCCAGGGCGCGCGCCGCCGTGGACCGGATCGTGGAACAGCAGGTGGCGAGCCTGCAGGCCAGGGTCGGGGAGTTCTCCAGTCAGGCGCTGGCCCGGCTTCCAGTGGAGAAGAGCCAGCTGGACGGGGTGCAGGACCAGCTCGATCGCCAGATCAAGCGGCTGGCCGGATCCGCCGCCGGCGGACTCCGGCTGCCCAAGCTCTAGCGCATGGGCCTCGCCGCATCCTCCGGCCTGATCCTGCTCGGCCTGCTGCTGCTGGCCGGTGGCGGGGAGGCGCTGGTGCGGGGCGCCACCGCCATCGCCCGCCTGGCGGGGGTCACCCCGGCCGTCATCGGCCTCACCGTCGTGGCCATGGGCACCTCGCTGCCGGAACTGGTGGTAAGCGTGCTGGCCGCGCTCGACGGTCAGCCCGACATCGCCATCGGCAACGTGGTGGGTTCCAACATCTTCAATCTCGTGGGCGTGCTCGGCATCACCGCGCTCATCACGGCCATTCCGGTCACCGGCGCCGCCGTCCGGCTGGAGTGGCCCATCATGTTCCTTTCGAGCGCGGTGCTGCTCCTGCTCGCGCGGGATGGCGGCATCGACCGCCTCGAGGGGACCTTTCTCCTGGCCGGCCTGATCGTCTTCACCGCCTACATGGTCTGGGTGGGACGGCGGGAGGTGGCGGGGGCGGAGGAGGAGGCGTTCGCGGAGCAGGCCAACCGCCGCAGCGTCCGAAGTCCGGCGGCGCAGCTCTCCATCGCCATCGGCGCCGTCGTCGCGGGGCTGGTGCTGCTGGTGCTCGGCGGCCGCACCCTGGTGCTCGGCGCGGTGGAGATCGCCCGGCTCGCCGGCCTCTCGGAGCGGGTCATCGGCCTCACCGTTGTGGCCATCGGCACCTCGATGCCCGAGGTGGCGGCCTCGGTCGTGGCGGCGCTCCGCGGCCGGACCGATGTGGCCATCGCCAACCTGATCGGCTCAAACATCTTCAATATTCTCGGGATTCTCGGCATGACCGCCCTGATCCAGCCGGTGCCCGTCTCATCGGAGATGCGCTCCACCGACATGATCTGGATGCTGGCGACCGCCGCGGCGGTATTCCCAGTGCTCCGGTCTGGAATGCGCGTGAGCCGCATCGAAGGCGGGCTCCTGCTGCTGCTCTACGTGGCCTACCTCGCCACGCTCCTGTTCTAGCGCCCAATCGCCCAGTCGCCGATCCCCAATCACCCGACCGCCCCCCCTCGCATCCCGCGCCGGTCCTGATAGATTCGGCACACCCGAAATACAACTGTGAGGTCCGATGCGCATCGCTGTACCCGCGGAGACCGCTCCCCAGGAGCGGCGGGTGGCGCTGGTCCCCGAGTCCTGCAAGAAACTCATTCAATCCGGATACGAGGTGGCGGTGGAGGCGGGGGCGGGCGTCGCCGCCGGCTTCGCCGATCAGGCGTACGTGGCCGCGGGGGCGGAGGTCCAGCCGGACCCCGCCCGGCTGCTCGGCGCGGCAGACATCGTGCTCAAGGTGAATCCTCCCGCTGTTGGGAGCGGGCGGAACGAGGTCGCCTGGCTCAAGCCGGACGCGATCGTCATCGCCTCGCTGATGCCGCTCCGGAACCTCGCCGTGGTGCCGCTCCTCGCCGAGCGCCGGGTGACCGCCTTCGCCACCGACGCGATCCCGCGGACCACGCGAGCCCAGGCGATGGACACCCTCTCCTCCATGGCCAACATCACCGGCTACAAGGGGGTGCTGCTGGGCGCGGTGGAGCTCAATCGCTACTTCCCGATGCTGATGACGGCGGCGGGGATGGTGACGCCGGCCAAGGTGTTCGTGATCGGCGCCGGGGTCGCCGGGCTCCAGGCCATCGCGACGGCGCGGCGGCTCGGGGCCAACGTGCTCGCCACCGACGTGCGGCCCGAGGTGAAGGAACAGATCGAGAGCGTGGGGGCCAAGTACGTCGGCATCGAGCTGGCCCAGAGCGCCGCCGCCGGCGGGGGGTACGCCAAGGAGCTCTCCCCCGAGGACCAGGCCCGGCAGCGGCAGCTGCTGGTGGAGCAGTGCGCCCAGTCGGACGTGGTCATCACCACCGCGCTCATCGGCGGGGTCTTCGCCCCGCGGTTGCTCGACGCCGCGACGGTCCGCTCCATGAAGCCCGGCGCCGTCATCGTGGACCTCGGCGCGGACGGCGGCGGCAATTGCGAGCTGTCGCGGCCGGGGGAGACGGTCGTGGAAGGGGGCGTCACGATCCTGGCGCCGCTCAACGTGCCCGCCAGCATGCCGCACCACGCCAGCCTGCTCTTCTCCCGCAACCTCACCGCCTTCGTGCAGGCGTTCACCAAGGAGAAGGCCTTCGTGCTCGACTTCACCGACGACATTCAGCAGGGCGCGGTCATCACCCACGCCGGTGAGGTCCGCCACGCGCGGACCCGCGAGGCGCTGGCCAAGGCGGGCGCATGAGCCTGCTCGCCCTCCTCGCCCAGGCCGCGCCCGCGCCCGTGGCCGGCCACGCCCCCGCCGACGCCGACTTCTGGGGCCTGCTCTTCGTCTTCGTGCTGGCCTCGTTCATCGGGATGGGCGTGATCCGGCGGGTGTCGCGGCTGCTGCATACCCCGTTGATGTCCATCACCAACGCCATCTCCGCCATCGCGGTGGTCGGCGCCATCCTGGTGACCGGTGGCGAGTACCCGCCGCACATCCAGGCGATGGGGGCGGTGGCCCTCTTCGCCTCGATGACCAACATCGTGAGCGGCTTCCTGATCACCAACCGCATGCTCAAGATGTTCAAGACCGACGAGAAGCGGGGCGGGGGAGGCCACGCATGACGCACGCGATCGCGCAGGTCGCGTACATCGTCGCGACCGCCCTGTTCATCTTCGCCCTCCACTGGATGAACACCCCCGCGACCGCGCGGAAGGGGGTCTACGCCGGCGTCGCGGGGATGACCATCGCCGTGCTGGTCACCTGGGCCCAGCCGGCCGTGGTGCATCACCTGTGGATCGTGGTCGCCATCGTGGCGGGGTTCGCGGTCGGCGTGCCGCTCGCCAACGTGCCGCTCACCGCGGTGCCGCAGCGGACCGCCCTCTCCCACGCCTTCGGCGGCCTGGCCGCCGGCCTGGTGGGCACCGCCAAGTACTACCTCTGGTTCAGCGAGGGCCCCGAGAACCTCACCGCCTTCCGCATGGTGGCGATCATCCTGGAGATCATCCTCGGCTTCCTCACCTTCACCGGCAGCCTCATGGCCGCCGGGAAGCTGCAGGAGATCAAGTGGATTCCCCAGCGGCCCGTGACTTATCCGTTCCAGAACCTTTCGAACCTGCTGCTGCTCCTGGTCGCGGCGGGGCTCGGCGTGGCGCTCACCCTGCATCCCACCGCGCCGTGGGCGCCGCAGCTCTTTCCGGTGATCATCGTCCTGGCGCTGGCCTTTGGGGTGCTGCTGATCATCCCCATCGGCGGCGCCGACATGCCGACCGTCATCGCCATCCTGAACGCCTACGCCGGCCTCTCCGCCGTCGCGATGGGCTTCGTGCTGGACAACAAGCTGCTGATCACCGCCGGCGCGCTCGACGGCAGCAGCGGCCTCATCCTTGCCATCATCATGTGCAAGGCGATGAACCGCTCCTTCACCAACGTCCTCTTCGGCGCCTTCGGCCAGGTGCAGGCCGCCAAGGCCATCGGGGAGCAGAAGCAGTACAAGGCGGAGACGGCGGAGGGGGCGGCCCAGGTGCTGGAGCAGGCCAGCCTGGTGGTCATCGTCCCGGGCTACGGAATGGCCGTGGCGCAGGCCCAGCACAAGGTCCGGGAGCTCTACGACCAGCTCAAGAAGCGGGGCATCACCGTCAAGTTCGCCATCCACCCGGTGGCCGGCCGGATGCCGGGACACATGAACGTGCTGCTGGCCGAGGCGGACATCCCCTACACCGACCTGGTGGAGATGGACGAGATCAACGGCGACATGCCCCAGTGCGACGTCTGCCTTGTGGTGGGCGCCAACGACGTGGTGAATCCCGCCGCCCGGAGCGACAAGGCGAGCCCCATCTTCGGCATGCCCATCATCGACGCCGACAAGGCCCGCACCATCTTCGCCATCAAGCGCAGCAAGAACCCCGGCTTCGCCGGCATCGACAACGAGCTCTACTTCGCCGACCGCACCTGGATGCTCTTCGGCGACGCCAAGAACGTCATCGGGGAGCTGGTCAAGCAGCTGGCGGGGGAGAGCGGGATGCACTAGACGATAGCGACGGTAACGACGGTACTGACGGTACCCTCGGTATGGATGGCGGGGAACTGAATCGGCCCTCCGGAGTCTCCCCCAGAGGGCCGCATTCGCTACCGTCGCTACCGTCGCTACCGTCTCCTACGGCCTCCCCGGCATCCCCGCCGGCATCTTCATCTCCTGGTAGCCGGCCGGTACCTTGAACGCGTTGGCGTCGAGGCTCTTCTTCTCGATGCTGGTCGCCAGCATCATGAGCTCCGCCTTGCCCCCCTCGATCCGCGTCATGCGGAGCGGGAAGAAGCCGTCCTTGTAGAGCTTCACATATTCGGGGTGGGAGGCGGCGCCGGCCACGCCCGCCATCGGGTCGCGGCCGCGGCCCATCATCCCGCCGCCCCCCGGGCCCATCATGAAGTATCCCAGCCCCTTCGCCACGCACATCTCCATCGTCTCCGGCTTCCCCGCCTCCTCGGCGTAGCGGTACACCTCGCAGGTGTAGCCGGCGATGGTCTCCGTCTTCCCGGTTGCGGTGATCTTGGGCGGCGCATCGGACGCGTCGGGCTGGCCGCCCTGCATGCCCGGCCGGTCCAGGCTCATCACCATGTACATCTTCTCGTTCGGCATCACCATGGTCATGGTGCGGGCGCCGCCGTCCATCAGCATCACGCCCTCGCGGCCGGCCCGGCCCATCTCGGTGCGGACCATGTTGCCCTTGTAGGCCTGCGTCATCGTTTCCTTCTTGGCGCCCATCTGCCAGGTCACCACCCCCTCGAACGCCTGGGCGGCGACGCCCTGCGCCAGGAGCGAAAGAACCAGCGTGCCGGGGACAATGCGCGTCAGCGACCGCGTCATGCCAACCTCTCGGTGAAGGTGTCGGTTTACCGGACGGGTCCGGTCCAGCGGCGGTCTTCGATCGCCGCATGCTGTTCGATCACGTCCTGCGCCTTCCGGTAGTTGGCCAGCCACTCCGGCTCCCACGCCTTGGGCATGTGGGCCCGCAGCCAGGCCGGCGTCAGGATGTCCTTGTCCGCCCCGGGGTGGACTGCCTCGATATGCCCCAGGAAGTGGGTGGCGTAGCCGGCGTCCATGGTGTTGATCACCCGGAGCTCGAACGCCGCGACCCGGTCCTCGAGCACCGGCAGCCCCAGCTGCCCCAGCCGGTGCGGCACCCCGGCCAGCTTGTCCCGCTCCCGGCCGCTGCTGAACCCGAGGTTGTAGACCAGGTCCAGCTGCTCCCGGTGCAGGAGGTGGATGCAGAACAGCCCGCTCTGCCAGATCAGGTCGTGGCTCAGGTGCCACTTGTGGATGTAGACGGAGAGTCGCGGGACGCTCGGCGAGATCGATGCCCGGACCACGCTGTCCGAGATCATGCCGTTGCGCTTGCCCTGCCAGGCCGTTGTGATCGCCGCCGTCGGGGAGGCGAACTGCCGCAGCAGTTCATAGGCTGCATCGGTCTTCATGACACCAAGAGTAACACCCGGATGGTGCAATGGGGGGCCGAGACCACGTCCCCCTTGCGGCACGGGTTACCCTTCTCGTGCATCTATCCGGTGGGCAGAGTGGCCCCACGCCGGAGATTGTCGAAGCCTGGTGGAAACAACGTGGAAAACCCCCTACGGGAAACATTTGGGCTGAGCTAATTCAAGTTGTTGCGATGCAATAACTTAAGCCTGTGTTTGGTTTTCCACGCGTATCATTCTATATTGTCGGGTCGTCCGTCGGACCCTGACGACAGACGTTCCATGCGTAAGGAGGGGCGCCGAGTGACCATGCAGCCTCGCCGGAAGCGGCGCGCAGTGCGGCCCGCCCAGATTGCCAAGGCGGTTGATGAGGGTCGGGAAAGCCTCGATCTGTACCTCGATGAGATCAGCAAGGTGCCGCTGCTCTCCCGTGACGAAGAGATGGAGCTGGCCCGGAAGGCGTTCCGGGGCAACGTGGCTGCCCAGGAGCGTCTGGCGCGCCACAATGTCCGGTTCGTCGTCTCCGTGGCCAAGAAGTTCCAGAACCGCGGCGTGCCGCTCGTCGACCTGATCGGCGAAGGCAACCTCGGCCTGATGACCGCCGCCCGGAAGTTCGATCCCGATCGCGGCGTCAAGTTCATTTCATACGCGGTGTGGTGGATTCGTCAGGCGGTCCAGGCGGCGATTGCCCGCCATGGTCGGCCGGTCCGGGTACCGCTCAACCGGACCGCGGACCTGTCCCGCCTCGGGCGCACCACGACGCTGCTCAAGGACAAGCTCGGCCGGATGCCCACGACCGAGGAACTCGCCCGCGCGACCGGGCTCACGGTGGAGGCGGTGCGCAGTCTCGGCGCCCTCAACACCGAGGCGGTGCGGCTCGACCACCCGACCCGCGACGGCGACAACAGCGAGCGCATCGAGCGCTTCACCGCGCTCGACCAGGAAGGCACCGACGCCCCGGCCATTGCCAACAGCCAGACGTCGGACATCGAAGCCGCCCTCGCCACCCTGCCGGCCCGGGACGCGAAGGTGCTCCGCCTCTACTTCGGCCTGGAGGACGGCAACAGCCGCACCCTCGAGGAGATCGGCCGGATGATGGGCGTCACCCGCGAGCGCATCCGCCAGTTGCGGGACCGCGCCCTCACCCGCCTCCGCGAGGGGGAGCAGGGCCAGAAGCTCAAGGACCTGGTGGCCTGAGCGGTACCGACGGTAAGCACCACGGCCCCCCGGAGTCGCCTCCGGGGGGCCATTTCTTTCTGCGGAGCCGCCGTGCCGCCTATCTCCCTCGCAGCGCGAACGACCGCAGGACCCGCATGTAGTTCGCCCGCTCCAGGGCCGCCGGTTCCGCGCAGTGCTGGTGGCTCATGCTCCCCTGCATCTGCTGGATGGACTCGTACTCGTGGCTCGCCATCCACTCGCGGACGCCGTCGAGCAGGGTCCGGACGTGCTCGGGACCGTGGCGCAGCACCGAGCTCGCCACCATCGCCACCCGGGCGCCCGCCATCATGCTCTTGAGGACGTCGCTGGACGTGTGCACCCCGCCGGAGATCGCCAGGTCGGCGCTGGTGTTGCCCCAGAGGATGGCCGCCCAGCGCAGCCGGAGCCGGAGGGTCCAGGCGGTGCTCAGGTTGAGCGACGGGACCACCTCCAGCTTCTCCAGGTCGAAGTCCGGCTGGTAGAAGCGGTTGAAGAGCACGAGGCCGCGGGCACCCAGTTCGCCGAGGCGCCGCGCCACGTGGGCCGGGGCGCTGAGGAACGGGGTGAGCTTGACGCTTACCGGGATCTTCACCGTCCCCACCACTTCCGCCACCAGGTCGAAGTACATCCTCTCCACGTCCAGTCCGCTCTGGGCCGGGTCGGTGGGGACGTGGTAGACGTTGAGCTCGATCGCGTCGGCTCCCGCCTCCTCCAGCTTCCGGGCGTAGCGGGTCCAGCCGCCGGTCGAGACGCCATTCAGGCTGCCGATGACCGGGATGCGGAGCGCCTTTCGGGCCTCCGAGAGCCGGGTGAGGTACCCGGTCGGGCCCAGGTTGTAGCTCCCCATGTCCGGGAAGTAGGACGTCGCCTCGGCGTAGCTCTCGGCGCCATGGGAGAGGTACAGGTCCAGGTCGTTGCTCTCGATGCTGATCTGCTCCTCGAAGAGCGACGGGAGCACCACGGCGCTCACCCCCGCGTCCTCCAGGCGGCGGAGGTCGTCGATCTTCTCGGTGAGCGGCGAGGAGGACGCCACGACCGGGTTCGGCAGGGTCAGGCCCAGGTACCGGGTGCTGAGGTCAGTCATGCGAGGCCTCCGGTGTGGCGGCGGCCCCGAACCCGGGCGGCGCCTTGGCCAGGTATTCATACCGGTGCCAGCGTTCCAGGAGGTCCTGCTGGGCCTGCGCCAGCAGGCTCGCCGCCTCTTCCGGGTGACTGTGCGCCAGCATGGTGTATCGGGTCTCGTTGTAGGCGTAGCTCCGGAGCGGGACGGTCGGCGCCTTCGAGTCGAGCTGGAAGGGGTTCCGGCCCTCGGTGAGGAGGCCCGGGTTGTAGCGGAAGAGCGGCCAGTGGGCGGACTGGACCGCCAGCTTCTGCTGCTCCAGTCCGTGCACCAGGTCGTACCCATGGGCGATGCAGTGGCTGTACGCGATGATCAGCGACGGCCCATCGAACGCCTCCGCCTCCCGGAACGCCTTTACCGCCTGGCTGTCGTCGCCGCCCAGTGCCACCTGCGCCACGTACACGTGACCGTAGCTCATGGCGAACAGGCCCAGGTCCTTCTTCGCGGAGCGCTTGCCCCCCGCCGCGAACTTTGCCACGGCGGCGCGCGGCGTCGACTTGGACATCTGGCCGCCGGTGTTCGAGTACACCTCGGTGTCCAGCACCAGCAGGTTGACGTCGCGGCCGGAGGCGAGGACGTGGTCGAGGCCGCCGAAGCCGATGTCGTAGGCCCAGCCGTCCCCGCCGACGATCCAGACGCTGTGCCGCACCAGGGCGTCGGCGAGGGCGTCGAGCTCCCGGGCCCGTGGATCGTCCACCACCGCGATGCGGCGGCGCAGTTCGCCCACGAACGCCCGCCGGGCGGCGATCTCGGGCTCCCCGCGGCCCTCCGGGGAGAGCAGCCCTTCCACCAGGTCCAGCCCGGCGAACTGGGCCAGCTGCCGGAGCAGCATCGCCGCGCGCTGCCGTTGCTGGTCGAGGGCGAGCCGCATCCCCAGGCCGAACTCCGCGTTGTCCTCGAACAGCGAGTTGGCCCAGGCTGGTCCGCGGCCGAGGGCGTTGGTGGTCCAGGGGGTGGTGGGGAGGTTCCCGCCGTAGATCGAGCTGCACCCGGTGGCGTTGGCCACCATCGCGCGGTCGCCAAACAGCTGGCTGACCAGCTTCAGGTAGGGCGTCTCGCCGCAGCCGGCGCAGGCGCCCGAGAACTCGAACAGCGGCTCCAGCAGCTGCACGTCCTTCACGTGCTCCAGGGACAGCGCGTCCCGCGGGGCGCCCGGCAGCGTCCGGAACCATGCCCAGTTGGCCCGCTCCGCCTCACGGATCGGCTCGTGCGGGGCCATGTTGATCGCCTTGCGGCGCACCTCCCGCTTGTTCTTCACCGGGCAGGCCTCGACGCAGAGCCGGCAGCCGGTGCAGTCATCGGTGGAGACCTGCAGGGTGTAGCGCTGGTCGCCGAACTGGCGCCACCGCGCCGCCGCCGACTTCCACCCCGCCGGCGCGCCCGGCAGCAGGTCCGGGGCGTAGACCGCCGCGCGGATCACCGCGTGGGGACAGACCAGCACGCACTTGCCGCACTGGATGCAGAGCTCGGAGTCCCAGACCGGGACCTCCATGGCCAGGTCCCGCTTCTCCCACTGGGTGGAGCCGCTGGGCCAGGTGCCGTCGACGGGGAGGGCGGAGACCGGGAGCTGGTCCCCCTCGCCGGCGATCAGGCGCGACGACACGAGTTGGACGAACTCGGGCGCCCCCGCCGGCACCGGCGGGCGCATGCGGATGGCGCTGGTGGCGGCGCCGGGCACCGGCACCTCGGCGAGCGCGGCCACCGACTGGTCCACGGCGGCGAAGTTCTTCTCCACCACGATCTCGCCCCGCTTGCCGTACGCCGCCTGGATGCCGTGCTTGATCGCGAGGATCGCCTGCTCGAGCGGCATCAACCCGCTGAGCGCGAAGAAGCAGGTCTGCATCACCGTGTTGATCCGCCCGCCCAGGCCGGCCGCGCGGGACACGGCCAGGGCATCGATCACGAACAGCCGGAGTCGCTTCGCGATCAGCTCCTCCTGCACCCGGCGGGGGAGCCGGTCCCAGGTCCCCATGGCGCCGTGCGGGCTGTTGAGCAGAACCGTGGCGCCCGGCTCCGCGAGGGCCAGCATTTCCATCCGGTCCAGCAGGTGGAACTGGTGGCAGGCGACGAAGCTGGCCCGGCTGATCAGGTAGCTGGACCGGATCGGATGCGGCCCGAAGCGGAGGTGGGAGACGGTGATCGAGCCGGATTTCTTCGAGTCGTACACGAAGAAGCCCTGGGCGTGGAGCCCCGCCTCCTCGCCGATGATCTTGATCGAGTTCTTGTTGCCGCCCACCGTGCCGTCCGCACCGAGCCCGAAGAACACCGCCCGCACCGTCGCCGGCTCTTCCGTGGACCAGTCGGGGTCCCAGGGGAGGCTGGTCTGGGTGACGTCGTCGGTGATCCCGATGGTGAAATGATTGCGGGGGGCCGGGTGCCGCAACTCGTCGAGCACCGCCCGCACCATCGCCGGGGTGAACTCCTTGGACGCGAGCCCGTAGCGGCCGCCCAGGACCCTGGCCCGGACGGCCCGCCGGTCGGCCGTCTCGGCAAGGGCCGTGACCACGTCCTGGTAGAGCGGTTCCCCGGCGCTCCCCGGTTCCTTGGTGCGGTCGAGGACGGCGATCCCGCGCACCGTCGGCGGCAGGGCCGCCAGGAGCGCCTCGGCGGGGAAGGGCCGGAACAGGCGGACCTTGAGCACCCCGACCTTCTCCCCGGTCGCCATGAGGGCCGCCACGGCCTCGTGCGCCACCTCGGCGCCCGACCCCATCAGCACCACCACCCGCTCCGCGTCCGGCGCGCCGACGTAGTCCACCAGGTGGTAGGCGCGCCCGGTGCGGGCGGCCACCCGGTCCATCGCCTGCTGCACGATCTCCGGGCAGGCCCGGTACCAGGGGTTGCAGGCCTCCCGGGCCTGAAAGAAGACGTCCGGGTTCTGGGCGGTGCCGCGGATGGTGGGATGCGAGGGTGAGAGGGCCCGCTGGTGGTGCTGCAGCCGGGGCCCCTCGGGCAGCAGGGCGCGGACATCGTCCACCGTCAGCGGGTAGACCCGGGCGATCTCGTGCGAGGTGCGGAAGCCATCGAAGAAGTGCAGGAACGGGATCCGGCTCTCCAGTGTGGCCGCGTGCGCCACCAGGGCCAGGTCCATCGCCTCCTGGGGCGAGCCGCTGGCGAGCTGTCCAAAGCCGGTGGCGCGGGCGGCCATCACGTCGCTGTGATCACCGAAGATCGACAATCCCTGGGTGGCGATGGCGCGGGCGGCCACATGGATCACCAGCGGCGTCAGCTCCCCGGCGATCTTGTACATGTTCGGGATCATCAGCAGCAGGCCCTGCGACGCCGTGAAGGTCGTCGTCAGGGCTCCCGCCATCAGCGCGCCGTGGACCGCGCCGGCCGCGCCACCCTCGCTCTGCATCTCCACCACGCCGGGCACCGTGCCCCAGGCGTTCGGTCTCCCCTCGGCGGCCCACTGGTCCGACAGCTCCCCCATCGGCGACGCGGGGGTAATCGGGTAGATGGCAATGACCTCGCTGGCGAGGTAGGCCACGCGCGCGGCCGCCTCGTTGCCATCGATCATCACGAACGACCTGGACATGAGAAGCCTCCGGAAGCAATGCTCGCCGGAGGCTCGAGAGAGGAGGGTGAACAGCCGGTGAAGGAATCTTTAGTGCGCGCCGCCCTGCGCGAACATCCGCAGCACCCGCTGCAGGATCCCGCCGTTCCGGTAGTAGTCCAGCTCCACCAGCGAGTTGAGCCGCACGATCGCGGGGAAGGTCGTCGCCTTGCCGTCCTCCGCCCGGGCCGTGACCGTCACCCGGCCGCCCGGGGTCAGCCCCTGGGCGATGCCGCTGATGCTGAACGTCTCCCGCCCGGTCAGGCCCAGCGACTGGCGGGTGGTGCCCGGCTCGTACTGCAGCGGCAGCACCCCCATCCCCACCAGGTTGCTGCGGTGGATGCGCTCGTAGCTTTCGGCGATCACCGCCCTCACCCCCTGGAGCGCGGGGCCCTTCGCCGCCCAGTCACGGCTCGATCCGGTGCCGTATTCCTTGCCCGTGAGGATCACCAGCGGGGTGCCGTCGGCCTGGTACCGCATCGCGGCGTCGAAGATCGAGAGCACGTCGCCGGTCGGGAGGTGCACCGTCCAGTTGCCCTCCTTCTCCGGCGTGAGCGCGTTCTTGATTCGCACGTTGCCGAAGGTGCCGCGCATCATGACCTCGTGATGGCCGCGGCGGGCGCCGAAGGTGTTCCAGTCCTCCTGCTTCACCCCATGCTCCAGCAGGTACCGCGCTGCCGGCCCGTTCTTCGGGATGGACCCCGCGGGGGAGATGTGGTCGGTCGTCACCGAGTCCCCGAGCACCGCCAGCACCCGCGCCCCGCTGAGGTCCTGCAGCGGCGCCGGCTGAGTCGGGAGGTTCTGGAAGAAGGGGGGCTCCGCCACGTACGTGCTCTTCGGGTCCCAGGCATAGCGGCTTCCCTCCGGCACCGGCAGCGCCTGCCAGACCTCGTCGCCGTCGAACACCGAGGCGTACCGCTCCCGGAAGAGCGCCGGCTTGAGCGACATCGCCATGGCGTCGGCGATCTCCTTCGGGGTGGGCCAGATCTCCCTGAGGTAGACCGGCTTCCCGTCCTTCCCGGTGCCGATCGGCTCGGTGGAGAGGTCCAGGTCCACCCGCCCCGCGATCGCGAACGCCACCACCAGCACCGGGCTCGCCAGGTAGTTGGCCCGGACCGCGGGGTGCACCCGCG
>JAEUJI010000158.1 GCA_016794805.1 Gemmatimonadota bacterium | reverse complement strand
ATGCAGCGGATCGCCGCGCCGATGGTGGGCGGGATGCTGAGCAGCACGATCCTGACGCTGGTGGTGATCCCCGCGGTCTATTCGCTCTGGCAGGAAGGGGTGTTGCGGCGGGAGGCAGCACGGGCCGGGGCGGCCACGCCGGAAGCGTCAACGACGATCGAAGCGTCCCGGTGAGCGAGGCGCGCCGGGCGGCGCGCCCCCGTCACCACCGCGCCGTGGTACCCCGCACGTCCACGTGCACGAACGGCCCGTGCACCGCGTTGGCCCGGTAGATCCCGATGCCGCCGGTGATCGCGGGATGCTCCCGCTCCACGCGGTCGGCCACCGCGGCCAGCCAGCGCGCGTCGGTAATCGAAACCCGGCCGTCGCCATCGAGATCATCCATGCTGCCGTTGCCGTCGGCATCCACGTAGATGTCGGCGGCATCGCCGTACATGTGGCGGCTGTCACGGGCCCGCCCGCCCCGGGGGCCGACTCCGAGGGCGTTGTACTGCGGGGTGCGGAAGCCCGACATCACCCGCACGGCCGCGGGCCGGCCCAGCGCCTCGAGTTCCGCCGCGATCAGTTCCAGCTTGTCGAGCAGCGGGAGGCGGATGACCAGCACCTTGGGCCAGACCTGGGGCTGGTCGTGGGTCAGGAAGTCCCGCACCAGGAAATGCTGCGAGAGCGGCAGGTCCTGGTTCTCGGGAGTGACCTCGAGGAAGCCATCGGGCAGCGGGTACCGGGTGGAGGAACGGGCCGCCTGCTCGCCGGGCCAGAAGCCTACGCGGTAGCCGTTCCAAGTCGGGCCACGCTTGGCCCGGCGCGGCACCAGGTTGAGCACCCGGATCGGGTCGCCGTTGGGCGCGGCGAGTCCGGTGGAGTGCAGCCCGGGGGTCCGGGTGGCCAGGGCCGGGACCAGCGCGGCCAGCGGTGACGCCCGCAGGCTGTCCGTCGCGAAGCTCACAGCGCGCAGCCGGCCGGAGAGGCCGAGCAGCGGGCGGATCACCTGCTCGAGCGAGTCGGTGGCCGGCGCGGCGATTGCCGCAGCCGTCGTCACGACGGCGGGTACGGCGGGGCCGGGCGCGGTCATGCCCAGCACCCCGGCGACCATCGTGGCTCCCAGCCCGATGACCCCAAGCGCGCCCGCAATCGTCCCCGTGGCCCTGCCGCCGTGTCGCATGACTCTAGTGTCGTTCCGAAGGAGCGGGGAACTTAGCGGGGGAGGCGGGGCGGGCGAAACCCTGTGCGCCCGATCAACCTGGGTCCTGCACCTGACGGACCGGCGCGGCCCGCGCGGACGCCCGGTACGGATACCCCTTCCGGAGCAGGGCTTCCAGCGTCCGGTCGTGGCCATAGATATCCGGATAGAAGAACACGTCCCCGTTCTGCCGGGCCACCGCGGTGGCGTAGGTGATATGCACCGGGATCCGCTCCCGGAAGCGCACCGTGGTCGGCTCTTCGGCCGCCATCGCCGCACGGATGGCCTCGTCGGTCCACTCCGGCTGGTCCCGGAGCAGGAACTTGGCCAGGGCAAAGGGATCGCCGAGGCGGATGCAGCCGTGGCTGGCGTCCCGCCGGGTCCGCTCGAACAGCGCCTTCGACGGGGTGTCGTGCAGGTACACCTGGTAGTCGTTGGGCATGATGAACTTGACCCGGCCGAGCGCGTTGTGCGCGCCCGGGGTCTGGCGCACCCGGACCCCCTGCCCGATCCGCGCCACGTTCTCCGGCCACGGGGCGATCGGCTCGCCCTGCTCCACCAGTTCGTAGCGGTTGCGGGTGAGGAACTCGGGATTCCGGAGCGCCGCCGGCTTGATCTCATTGAGCGCGATCGCGGGCGTCACGTCCCAGTAGGGGGAGAAGATCAGGTACTCGAGGTCCGCCGCGAAGACCGGCGTCTCGGTCTTGAAGGCGGTGCCCACCACCACGTTCATGGCCAGCATGTCCGCCTCGTCCAGCCGGAGGGTGCGGAAGGCGTACAGCCGGAACGCGGGAATGTTCACGATGATGGGTGGGGCGCTGAAGCTCCGCGGCATCCAGCGCCAGCGCTCGAGCGAGAGCTCCATCTGCCGGATTCGCTGGGCGAAGGGCTGCTGCAGCCGCCCCCGGGTGGAGTCACCGATGACCCCGTCGGGGGCAAAGCCCTGCCGCATCTGGAACCGCTTGACCCCCTCCAGCACCGCGCCGGCGTACACCGTGTCGAGGATCGGTGCGGCGGTGCTGTCCCGATAATCCCCCAGGAGCCGCAGCAGGCGCCGGAGCGTGGGTACGCCGGCATAAAGGTCCCCCGGCCGCAGCCTCGCGGGCATGGGCGGGAGCACCACCAGCGCCGAGTCCCGGGAGAGCTCGCGGTAGCGCACCAGCGCCGCCATGAGCAGGTAGTAGTGCAGGAAGGGCGGCTCCAGGCCGCGCAGCACCTCGTTGGGATACGGGGTGACGGCAAGCGAGGTGAGCGTCCGGGTCACGTCGAAGGAATCAGCCGGGGTGCTGATGCGGAACGTCGCGTGGACCGCCGCCGGGTTGACCCGGCCCAGCCGGAGCGCGGTGGCGTAGCGCGCCGCCGCCACCGATAGCGCGAGTTCCAGCCGCGCCGCCAGCGAGTCGCCGGGGACCGCGCTCCGATTGAGCTGGGTCTCGAGCCACGGGGCGTCGTAGTCCAGCGGGTTGAGGCCGCGGTTGGCCGCCTGGTCCAGCACCTGGAGCAGGGCCCAGGCGGGGGCGGTGAGCGTGTCCCCCGCGAACCAGAGCGGCACCCATTGCCGGCTGGTGTACAGCCGGCTCAGGTCACCCGCGACATCCCGGATGTCAGGCCAGCGGAGGTCGGGGTGCCGGGCCTCGCCGAGGAGGCGCTGGAGGGCCTCCTGGGAGGGACGGGCGGCGGCGACCGGGGCGGGCGCCACGGCGGCAATCAGGAGCCCACATAGGAGAAAACGGGTCCGCATACGGGGCCATAATCTCGCCCCGGGGGCCAAAGGGGAAGCCCCAAATTGGCTTTTTAGGGTACCTGAGGCGATTCTTAAGGGATGACCAAAGCCTCGGCAATACCGCAGATCATCCAGGGTGGGATGGGGGTGGGCGTTTCGAACTGGCGCCTGGCCCGTGCGGTCGCAATGGCGGGCCACCTCGGCGTGATCTCCGGCACCGGCATTGATACCGTCTTTGTCCGCCGGTTGCAGGACGGTGACATCGGCGGCCACCTCCGCCGGGCGATGGCCCGCTTCCCGATGCCCCAGGTGGCGCAGGAAGCGCTGCGGAAGTACTTCCGCCCGGACGGCCGTGCCCCGGGCGAGCCCTACAAGGAACTGCCGATGTACCGGCAGGGCGCCAAGGTGGAGAAGGAACACTTCACCATGCTCGCCACCTTTGTCGAGGTCTTCCTGGCCAAGGAAGGCCACGACCGCCCCATCGGCGTGAACCTGCTCACCAAGATCCAGCTCCCCACCCTCGCCGGCCTGTACGGCGCCATGCTCGCCGGGGTGGACGTGGTACTCATGGGCGCCGGCATTCCCAAGGAAGTCCCCGGCGCGCTCGATGCCTTCGCCGCACACCAGCCGGCCAGCATGCGGCTGGAAGTCGAGGGCCGCAATCCCGACGATCCGGTGCGGATGCGGCTGGACCCGAAAGACTACTGGGACGGCCCCCCGCAGGAGCTCAAGCGGCCGCTCTTCTTTCCGATCATCGCCAGCAGTTCGCTGGCCACGATGCTGGCGCGGAAGGCCAGCGGCCGGGTGGACGGCTTCATCATCGAAGGCCCCACCGCCGGCGGCCACAATGCGCCCCCGCGCGGCGATGTCCGGCTCAACGAGCGGGGTGAGCCGATCTACGGCCACCGCGACGTCGTGGACCTGGACAAGGTGAAGGAGCTCGGGCTCCCCTTCTGGCTCGCCGGCGGCGCCGGCCGCCCCGGGCGCCTGCAGGAGGCGCTCGACGTCGGGGCCGCCGGGATCCAGGTCGGCACCCTGTTCGCCTACAGCGACGAGTCGGGCATCCTCCCCGAGCTCAAGGTGTCGGTGCTCAAGGCCGTGGTGGAAGGCCGCGCGGAGGTGTTCACCGATCCGGTGGCGAGCCCCACCGGGTTCCCCTTCAAGGTCGTGCGCTGGGAGGAGAATCCCGCCGACCGGGTGAAGCGCGAGCGGGTGTGCGACCTGGGCTACCTCCGCACCGCCTACCAGACGGCGGAGGGCCGGCTCAGCTATCGCTGCGCCAGCGAGCCGATCCCGACCTACCTCAAGAAGGGCGGCACGCTGGAGGAGACCGAGGGCCGGAAATGCCTCTGCAATTCCCTGATGGGCACCATCGGCATCGGGCAGTCGCGGAAGAACGGCACCATCGAGCCGCCCCTGGTCACCAGCGGTGACGACCTCGTCATGCTCACGGGAATCCTGGCCGGGCGATCCCGCTACGGTTACACCGCCGCCGAGGCCATCGAGTACTTGCTTGGCCCGGCCCCGCTCAGCTCCGATACCCCGATCGGCGTCCCGGCGGCCCAGCCCTCCCTCGGCTGACAGCCCGCCGGGCCTGATGGCAGGCCGCGCACCCCCCTCGTCCGGCCGGGATGAGGGGGGTACGCGTTTGTCCTAGACGCCCACGGGCACCGTCGGCGTCACCGCCGCCTCGTCCCGCTCGCCGGTGCGGATCCGGTGGACCTGTTCCACATCCACCACGAAGACCTTGCCGTCCCCCACCTCACCGGTGCGGGCCGCCTTGAGGATGGCGTCCACCGTCACCTTCACGAACGGCTCCGACACCCCGATCTCGAGCCGGACCTTTTCCTGCAATCCCATCTTCACGGTCGTCCCGCGGTAGTTCTCCACCCGCTCGGTCTCGCCGCCGTGCCCCATGACCCGGGAGGCGGTCAGCCCGCGGACCTCGGCCCGGTACAGCGCCTCGAGGACATCGTTGAGCTTGTCCGGGCGGATCGTCGCGATAATGAGTTTCATGGTCGTGGTCTCCCTGGCCTAGCGGGCGGTGGGCTGAGGCATGGCGGGCGCGAGCGGCTCCACCAGGGGCGTGGACTCCGACGGCATGACGAGGATCGACCCCTCGCCGCTGCTGTAGGCCTCCTCGCCATGCTGCGTGATGTCCATGCCAACCCCCTCCGTGCGGGCGTCGGGGCGCAGCGCGACGACCAGGCCGAGCAGCTTCAGGATGACGAAGGTCATCGTCCCGGCGTACAGCACTGAGACCCCGGCGCCGAGGGCCTGCAGCCCGAGCTGGCCGGGATTGCCGGCGAGGAGGCCGTCATTGCCGGCGGCGTTCCAGACCTTGGAGGCGAAGACCCCGGTGAGGAGGGCCCCGGTGAGCCCGCCCACGCCGTGCCCGGCGAAGACGTCGAGCGAATCATCCAGCCGGGTGCGGGCCCGGAAGACGATGACGAAGTAGCTGGGCAAGGCCGCCAGGGCGCCCAGGGCGATGGCACTCATCGGGCTCACGTAGCCCGCGGCGGGGGTGATCGCGACCAGGCCGACGACGATGCCGGTGGCCCCACCCACTGCGGTGACATGGCCGGTACGGAAGTGGTCGAGCAGCGCCCAGACGCAGAGGGTCGCCATCGGCGCCAGGAAGGTGTTCACGAAGGCCACCGAGGCGAGCTCGCCCGCCGCCAGCGCGCTGCCGCCGTTGAAGCCGAACCAGCCGAACCAGAGCAGCCCCGCCCCGAGCAGGACGAAGGGGACATTGTGCGGCAGGATGGCCTGGCGCCCGAAGTCCTTGCGGCCGCCGAGGACCAGGGCCGCGACCAGGGCCGAGATACCGGCATTGATGTGCACCACCGTGCCGCCGGCAAAGTCCAGCACCCCGCGGGTCATGAGCCAGCCGCCCCCCCAGACCCAGTGCGCCACCGGGACATACACCGCCAGCGTCCACAGGACGATGAAGGCGACGTAGGGACCGAACCGCATCCGTTCCACCACCGCACCGGAAATCAGGGCGGCCGTGATGATGGCGAAGGTCCCCTGATAGGCCATGAAGAGGATGTGGGGAATCGTCCCCTTGGCCTCCACGCCGACCCCGGCCAGGAGCGCATTCCCCACCCCGCCGAGCCAGGCGCTCCCTTCGCTGAAGGCCAGGCTGTACCCCACCACGGCCCAGAGCAGCCCCACCGCCCCGAGGGCGACGAAGCTCATCATCATGGTGTTGAGGGAGTTCTTGGAGCGGACCAGCCCGCCATAGAAGAAGGCCAACGCCGGGGTCATCAGCAGTACGAGTGCCGTGGCGACCAGCATCCAGGCGGTGTCCGCGGCCAGGACGGCAGGGGCGGCAGGAGCGGCGTCCTGGAGGAACGGGAGGAGAGGGATGGGCGTCACCGTGGGGTAACCTCGCTGGGGTGGTGGGCGGACACATCTGTTGGTACCGGGTTGGCAGAGGATACCAAACGGTACCGGTTCCCGCAAGGCTCTCGATCGAGAATTTATGCACAATCGGATGATTGAAGCTCTCAATTATGCAGTTTGACTCATGTTTTCTGAATATCGTGTCAGGATTATTGCGGATACTGCCAGTTTCTCGCTACACTTCACCATCCGAGCCGACGTCGCGGTGACCCCGGGAATGGGGCCGGTGTGCTCCCGGTCATCGCCAGAACGGGCCCGAGGCGGTAGGTTTGGGGAGTACCCCACCCGTGCTGTCCGGCCCATACCCTCCGAGACCACATGCCGCGCGCCCTCCTGGTCCACCCGGAGTTCAGGTCCGCCTCCTTCTGGAACTACCGCGATACCTGCCAGCTGATGGATGCGAGCTACCCCGCCGCCCCGCTCGGGCTGTGCACCGTGGCCGCCATGCTGCCGTCGGACTGGGAACTGCGCCTGGTGGACCGGAATGTCGAACCGCTGACCGACGAGGCCCTCGACTGGGCCGATTACGTGCTGACCGGCGGGATGATGCCCCAGCAGCTCGACTGCCTGGAGCTGATCCATCGCGCCCGCCAGCGGGGCAAGACCGTCATCGTCGGCGGCCCCGATCCGACCAGCAGTCCGCGGATCTACAGCGAGGCCAATCACCTGATCCTGGGTGAGGCCGAGGTCACCATGCCGCCCTTCCTGGCCGACCTCGCGGCCGGTACGCCGAAGGCGGTGTATGAGTCGCCCGAGAAGGCCAACGTGGCCGGCTCCCCGACCCCCCGCTTCGACCTGCTCAAGTTCGAGCGGTACAACCACATCGGGATTCAGTTCTGCCGCGGCTGCCCCTTCAACTGCGAGTTCTGCGACATCATCGAGCTGTTCGGCCGGGTGCCCCGGGCCAAGACCCCGGAGCAGCTGCTCACCGAATTGCAGACCCTCTACGACCTGGGCTATCGCGGCCACGTGGACCTGGTGGACGACAACTTCATCGGCAACAAGAAGCTGGTGAAGCAGTTCCTGCCCCACCTCAAGGCCTGGCTGGAGCGGCACGACTGGCCCTTCGAGTTCACCACCGAGGCCTCGATCAACCTGGCCGACGACGCGGAGCTGATGCAGCTCATGCGGGAGACCGGCTTCTTCGCCGTGTTCGTGGGGATCGAGAGCCCCGACGAAGAGACCCTCAAGGCGATGCAGAAGAAGCAGAATACCCGCCGCTCCATCGCCGAAAGCGTGGAGAAGCTGTACCAGCACGGCTTCTTCGTGAACGCGGGGTTCATCCTCGGCTTCGATACGGAGCAGGGCGGCGTGGCCAAGGGCGTGATCGGGTGCATCGAGGACACCGCCATCCCGGCGGCGATGGTGGGGCTGCTCTACGCCCTGCCCAACACCCAGCTCACCCGCCGGCTGGCCAAGGAAGGCCGGCTGCACGAGAACTCCGATGTCCAGCCGGATGACACCGGCGACCAGTGCACCGCCGGCATCAACTTCGACCCCAAGCGGCCGCGGCTGGAGATCCTCAAGGACTTCCTGACGGTGGTGGAGACGGCGTACAGCCCGGAGAAGTACTTCGGCCGGGTAGCCCGGGTCGGGAAGCAGCTCGACAGCCGCGGCCGGCGCTACAAGCCGAGCCTCAAGCGCTGGGCCAAGGAGCTGAAGGGGTTCTTCCGCATGGCCGCGAAGATGACGGCCAACCCGCGCACCCGGGGCCCCTTCTGGCGCACCTTCGGCGGCGGGCTGGTCCAGAACCCGCGCTCCATCCGCTACATCGGCATGATGTGCGGGCTGTACGTGCACTTCGGGCCGTTCAGCGAATTCGTGACCCGGCGGATCCGCAAGGCGATCGCCGAGAACGAGGCCCAGCGTTCCGCGCCCACCCTGCCGCCGCCGATCCTTCGCACGGCGGTGACGGCGGACCCCGCCTGAATCAGCCCGTCCGGCGCGGCTTGGCCGGACGGGGAGCGGGCGCCGCCGGCGCCGGGATGACCTGTGTCGCAGAGGTCCGGGTCCCGCCCAGCTTGGCGGTGATCCGGACCTCTCCGCGTTTCCCCTCCGGGGGCGTCCAGGCGAGCCCGGCGCGACCGGCGGTGTCGCTCCGGACCGTCGCCGCTGCGAGCGTACCGGCGGTGGCGCTCACCTCGAGCTCGGCGTCCGGCACCGGATTGCCCAGCGCGTCGGTGACGGTGGCCGTCAGCCGCAACACGCCCCCCGCGCCGGGGCGGGAGGGCTTGCCCAGCACGATGGCTGCCGGGGCCCCGGCTTCTCCCACCGCGACCACATCGGTTGCGGGGATTGTGCGTGGGTTGCCCACCTGGACCCGGAGCCGCTGGCGCCCCGCCCGCCGACCCAGCGTCCAGTAGGCCTGCGCGGTCCCCGTGGAATCGGTCCGATCGGAGCCGGTGGTCGTCCCGCCCTCGAGCGCGGTCCAGCCGACCCGCACCAGCGCCAGCGCCAGCCCCAGCGTGTCCGTCACCCGCACGAGGACCGGCTGGCCCAGTTCGCTCCCCGCGGGGCCCCGCAGCCCGGGGCTCAGCACCTCCACCCGCACATTGCCGCGCACCGGCTCCGCCTCGGCATTCACCACGAGGGTGCTGTCCACCCCGGCCACCCGGGCCCGCAGCCGCTGCATCCCGGCCCGGCCGCCGAGGGTCCAGGCGGCGCGGATCCGGCCGTCGGCGTCGGTAATGGCGCTGTCGGGCGCCACCAGACCGTCACCATCCTCCGCCGCCAGCGTCACCACCGATCCCGGGACCGGCTGCCCGCCGCGGGCGCGCACCTGCAGGACCACGGGCTCGAGCAGCCGCTTCCCCGCGGAGGCGCGCTGCCCCTCCCCGCTCTGCAGCACCACCGCCGCCGGCGTGAGCTCCACGTCCACCCGCACCCGGCTCCGGAGTTCACCGGCGGCGGCCCAGAGGTAGGCGCGGCCGGCGGCCAGGGCGCGGGCATTGCCCAGGCTGTCCACCATCACGACCTGCGAGTCGGCGGTCTGCCACCGGGGGACCAGGGCGGGGATGCGATGCCCGCGGGCATCCAGCGCGTGGGCGATCAGCCGGAGGCTGTCCCCATCCGCGAGGCGCACCGCGCTGTCGCCGGAGATCACCACCCGGGCCCCCTCGGGGCGGACCACGACGGTGGCGCGGCCGGACACCTCGCGGACCATGACCTCGACCTGCGCCGTCCCCGGCGCCCGCGCCACCACGGCGCCTCCCGAGTCCACCGTGGCCACGGTGCTGTCGCTGCTGCGCCACCGCAGCCGCGCCCCGGCGAGCGCGGCGCCGTGCACATCGGTCACCGTGGCGGTGATGACCGCGGTGTCGCCCAGGGAACGCAGGGTATCGGCGCGCGGCGTGAGCACGATCCGGTGGGCGGCATGGTCCGCGAAGTTGAGATCCAGCAGGCCGAACCAGGGGGTGATGCCGAGACTGCGCGCGTTGACCATCACCGCGAGGAGCGCCGCGCTGGTGGTGAGGATGCCGGTCAGCCACTTGTGCGCCCCGCCGAAGACACCGGCGGAGCTCGAGGAAACATGCTTCATTGGCGCTCGAGACTCGGGGCAGGGACGAGCCTCGATAACCCCACCGGACGGTCCGGCGCTGTGGCGCAGGGCACAGCCGCGTCGGGGCACTCCAACTGCGCCCCCGACAACAGCTTGTGACCCCCTGTGGCGGGGCCGCCCGGCGGGTCAGCCCGTGAGGGAGGTGAGGTCGATGACGAAGCGGTACCTCACGTCGCTCCGGAGCATCCGCTCGTAGGCGGCGTTGATCTGCTGGATCGGGATGACCTCGACGTCAGACACGATCTGCTTCGCGGCGCAGAAATCGAGCATCTCCTGGGTCTCCCGGATCCCGCCGATCATGCTGCCAGCCAGGCTCCGCCGCCGCCCGATGAGGGCAAAGGCGCTCGGCGATGGGTGCGGCTTGTCGGGCACGCCGACCAGGCAGAGCGTCCCGTCGCGCTTGAGCAGCTTGAGGTAGGCATCGAGATCGTGGGGTGCCGCGACGGTGTCCAGGATGAAGTCGAAGCGGCCGGCGTGGCGGGCCAGCTCCCTGGGGTCCCGGGAGAGGATGACCTCGTCGGCACCGAGCCGCTTCGCGTCCGATGCCTTGCCCGGCGTGGTCGTGAACAGCGCCACCTCGGCTCCGAAGGCGTGGGCGAACTTCACGGCCATGTGCCCCAGTCCCCCCAGGCCGACCACGCCCACCCGCTGCCCCGGACCCACCTCCCAGTGGCGCAGCGGCGAATACGTCGTGATCCCGGCGCAGAGCAGCGGCGCGGCCCCGGCGGGATCCAGCGCCTCCGACACGTGCAGCACGAAGTCCTGGTCCACCACCACGCTGTCGGAGTAGCCGCCGTAGGTCATCCCGCCGAGGATCGGGTCGGGGCTGTTGTAGGTGAAGGTGATGGTGTTCTGGCAGAGTTGCTCCAGTCCCTCACGGCACTCGGGACAGGTACGGCAGCTGTCCACCATGCACCCGACCGCGGCGATCTCCCCCCGCTTGAAGCGGGTGACCTCCGCCCCGACCGCGGTGACGCGGCCCAGGATCTCGTGCCCCGGGACGATCGGAAAGGTGGTTCCAGCCCACTCGTCGCGGACCTGGTGGAGGTCGGAGTGGCAGACCCCGCAAAACAGGATCTCGATCTGGACGTCGCGCGGTCCGGGGACCCGGCGCGCGAAGGAAAAGGAGGCGAGCGGAGTGGTGGGGCTCTCCGCGGCGAACCCGCGGGCGGGACGTGTCTGGGTCATCTGACGCTCGGACGCCGGCTTGACGCCGGCAGTGGGTTTCCATGGCTGCCCACCCGGCCAGAGCGGCCGGGCGGACCCCGGATAAGAAACCCGGAACGCCTGAAGTCAACTGGGAGGCTGGCCTATTGCAGCACCCGCGCCAGGATCGCGAGTCCGCGCTCCATCTCGTCGGGGGTGCCGATGGTGATCCGGGCCCAGGTCACGGCGGGCGGGTAGGGTCGGCCGATCAGCAGTCCCTGCTCCTGGCAGGCGGCCCGGAGTCCGGTGACGTCCCGTCCGACATCGAGGAACAGGTAGTTCGCGTGGGCCACATGGAACCGCCAGCCGCGCTCGGCGCAGAACCGCTCCGTCGCCTTCCGGCCCGCGGTGTTGAGCCGGCGCTGCCGCTCCCGCTCGGGGGCATCCGCCAGCGCCGCCAGCGCCGCGGCGATCGCCACGACGCTCGCGCCGAGCGGCACCCGCTGCGCCGCGACCCGCCGGAGCGTCTCCTCCTGCGCGATCAGGTAGCCCAGCCGCAGGCCGGCCAGCCCGTAGAGCTTGCTGAACGTCCGGTTCACGATGACACGAGGGCTGCGCAGCGCCTCTGCCACCGCCGACTCGTAACCCGGCGTCTCGATGTACTCATGGTATGCCTCGCCCACGACGATCGTCGTGGCGGGCGCGGTCGCCTCCACCCGAGCGATGAATCGGCGGAGATCCGGCCCCAGGACCAGGGTGCCGGTCGGATTGTTGGGATTGCAGAGATAGACGAGTCCCGCCCCGGGGGCCTGCCGGGCCATCAGGTCGAGGTCGAGTCCCCCGTCCCCCCGGAGCGGCACCCGGATCACCGGATGGCCGAGCGCTTCGCTGGCGGTGGCGATTGCGCCGTAGGAGGGGGCGCCGGTCACCAGCGGGGCCGCGGGGCCCGTGCAGGTGCGGGCGCAGATGCCGAGCCCCTCCGTGGCACCCACAGTCAGGAGGACGTTGGCCTCCGCCACCCCATTCTCCCGCGCGATCGCGGTCACCAGCGGCTGGCTGCCCGGATAGCGGCCCGCCTCGGGCAGGACGGCGCCCATCGCGGCCCGGGCCGCCGGCGAGGGACCGTAGGGGTTCTCGTTGCTGTCGAGCCGGATGAGGGAGTCGGTCCTCCATCCGCGGTTCGCCTCGCCGACGCGAGACAGGACCGCCGGCGCGGCGGCGCCGGCCCCGAGCAGGTGGCAGAAGTCGCGGCGGGAGAGCGGCACGATGTCTCCGATCGAACGGTGGGGGGGAGCCACAGGGGCCGGACGCCCGTGCGGGCCGCTGGTTTCAGAGTGAACGGCACGCGGCGACTTTACCGGCTCCTGACCTTCGGGTGTGCGGTTTGTCAGCCCACGACGGTCACCTAGTGGGAAGTGGGCCGTTCCCTCTCGCTGTACTCAACCGACAACGCGGCTGGACGAGGTGCCGGTGGGCATTCATCGTGGTCTGAACAACGCCCTGAAGCGGCTGCAGGGCCGGTGGTCCATGGTTTCCGGGTCGAGGGACGGGCGTCCCCTTCCCGATGCGCTGATCCAGCGCTCCGAGCGCGTCACCGAGGAGAACGAGACCCTGGTACGGATCGATGGGCAGTTGCTGCACTGCGCGAGCTTCACGGTGGACACCAACCTGGAGCCGCATACCATCGACTGCCAGATCACGGCCGGCCCGGGGAAGGGCCAGGCGCAGTACGGGATCTACCTGCTGACGGACGACACCGTCCGCTTCTGCTTCGGGAGCCCCGGCGCGGCGCGCCCCACCCGCTTCGCCACCGCCCGGGGGGACGGCGCGACGCTCAGCGAGTGGCGCAGGATGCCGTCATAGTACCGAGGGCGCCGAGGGCGCCGGTCAGCCCCCGGCCATGGCGCCGATGATGAGCAACGGCTCGGCGCCCGTGGTGATGGCGTCCGGGAGGGGGGCGTCCGCCGGCTCGTGGGACCAGTCCTGCTCGCAGGCGAAGAACCGCACGAACGCCCGGCGCTTCCGGGTCACGTGGTCCCGGATGGTGCCGCGCAGCATCGGGTAGCGGGCCTCGAGGGCATCGAGCACGGCGGCGAGGGAGGCGGGACCGGGCACCTCGAGCGGCACCTCCGGCCCGACCCGGGCCAGGCGCCGGAGGTGCTCCGGCAGCACCACCCGGATCATGACAGGGTCTGGGCCTCGACCGAGAGCACCGCCGGCAGGTCACGGACGATGGCGGTCCAGCTGTCGCCGCCGTCGGCGGAGCCGTACACCTGCCCGCCGGTGGTGCCGAAGTAGATGCCGCACTTCTCCAGCCGGTCCACCGACATGGCCCCGCGGAGGACGTTCACGTAGCAATCCTGCTGCGGCAGCCCCTTGGTGAGCGCCTCCCACTCGTTGCCGCCGCTCCGGCTGCGGTACACCCGGAGCTTCCCCTCCGGCGGATAGTGCTCGGAGTCGCTCTTGATCGGGACCACGTAGATGGTCTCCGGCTCATGGGCGTGCACCGCGATCGGGAAGCCGAAATCGGAGGGGAGGTTCCCGCTCACCTCGTGCCACGAGTCGCCGGCATCGTCGCTCCGGAGCACGTCCCAGTGCTTCTGCATGAAGAGGGTCGTGGGCCGGGACGGATGCATCGCGATCCGGTGCACGCAGTGGCCCACCTCGGCGTCGGGGTCCGGCAGGTTGTACAGGGAGACCAGCCCCTTGGTGATCGGGCGCCAGCTCTCGCCACCGTCCTCGCTCCGGAAGGCGCCCGCCGCCGAGATCGCGATATAGAGGCGCTTGGGATTGGTGGGGTCCTGCACGATCGTGTGGAGCCCCATGCCGCCGGCGCCCGGCTGCCACAGGTGTCCCTTCACGCTCCGGAGCCCGGGCATCTCCTGCCAGCTCTTCCCGCCGTCCTTCGTGCGGAAGAGCGCCGCATCCTCCACCCCGGCGTAGACCGTATCCGGATCGGTGAGCGACGGCTCGAAGTGCCACACCCGCTTGAACTCCCAGGGGTGCTGGGTGCCATCATACCACTGGTGGGTGCCCGGCGTGCCGTCGTAGGTGAACTGGTTGTCCACCGCCTCCCAGCTCTTGCCGCCGTCGTCGGAGCGCTGCACCAGCTGCCCGAACCAGCCGCTGGTCTGGGAGGCGTAGAGCCGGTCGGGCGCCGCGGGGGAGCCCTTCAGGTGGTAGAGCTCGAACCCGGCGAAGTGGGGCCCGCTCACCTCCCACTTCTTCCGCTTGCCATCCGCGGTCAGGATGAACGCGCCCTTCTTGGTGCCGACCAGCAGCCGGACTCGGCTCATGAGATGCTCCGGTTGATGTGACCTGGGGTCAGGACGATGCGGCCTGTTGCGCCGACTCGCAAGGCCGGCCCACGAGGGTCACGCTGTCAGCGGTTCGCCGCGTCCACCGCGGCCTTCATCCGCGCCACCCAGCCCGGGACCACCCGCAGGTAGCCGCTGCTGAGCTGCTCCGGCCCCTGGACGTAGATGATGCCACCATCCTGCGATGGCCGGTTGGACCAGCCCGAGGTGTCGTTGAAGCGCGGATCCCGGGCCCAGAAGGTCGGTGGTCCCAGCGGCTCGCCGGTCAGGGGATTGATCCGGGCCAGGTACCACGAGACGCCGAGGCGATAGAGCACCTCGGTGGCCGAGAGCCAGATGGGCTCAACCCCATCGGAGGCGAGCTGCCAGCGACGGCCCGGCACGGGAAAGGCAGTCACCATGATCCGGCCGCCCTCCAGGGCCTGGTACGCGATGAGTCGTTCGTTGGGCGAGACGGACACGAACCTCACCCCGGTGAGGACCGTGTCGAAGGCCGGGTTCCGGACCCCGGGGTCGAACCGCAGCGCTACCGACGCGCTCCAGTCCTGCGCCACGGCCGAGTGGTCGTTCTGCCAATCGACCGGATCGGGATTGGCCGGATCGAAGGCCATGGCCGCCACGGTATCCGGCCGCGCGCCCGAGCTCGGCGCCCCCTGCAGGATGGATACCTGGCTGGAGTCGCGGGTGGAGATCAGCAGCCGCTCGCCATCGGCACTCCACAACGGGTGGCGGACCGCCTCCCCCTTGATCCAGGTGAACTGCTGCCGGTCCCGCAGGTCGTAGAGCCGCAGCTCGGTCCCCTCGGCGGCCTGCACCACGGCCGCCAGCCAGCGGCGGTCGCGGCTCCGGTCGTAGCGCTGGAAATCCGCCATCTCCACGGGGAGCGGCTGCGGCACGCCGCCGGCGTGGAGGCTCACCATCCGGCCGACCGTGGCATCCATGCCCGGGGCGTAGACCAGGTCCCCGTTGGCCGTGAGGTCATACTGGCCCTCGCCGATGGATTCCCGCCGGACCCCGGTCGTCAGCGTCACCGACCGCTGGACCAGTTGGGTGGACGGATCGTACCGGGTGGCGAGGAGGCTCCCGTCGGCCCCGAGGTACACCAGGTAGCGCCGGTCCACCACGCGGAACGCGGTGCCCACGAGCAGGCCGGCGGGCGTCCCGTCCGGCTTGGTCAGTCGGATGGCAGAACGCGCGCCCGACTCCGGATCGATCAGCTGCGCGGTTCGATTGTAGGAGCAGATCAGCTGACTCAGCTCCGGCACCCACATCCCCAGGGCGCAGCGTGCGATGGGACGGGTCCGGCTGTTCCCGCCCTCGGGATCGAGCCAGGTGAGGCGGTTGCCGTCGAAATCCACCACCAGCAATTCGGTGGGAGAGAGCCACTGGATCGCCATCACGGCCTGGCCGTCCAGCAGCCGCCGGGCCTCTCCGCCATCGATCGGGACCACCATGATCCGGCCGCCGATCTGGAAGGCGACCCGGGACCCGTCGGGGGAGACGCGCGGCGAGGTGGCGCCGCGGGTCCCGAGGATCGGGCGGGTGGTCGCGTCCCGGAGGCTGCGATACCAGAGGCCGGTCGAATCGCCGTGCCGCGCGGTGTACACCGCGAACTCGCCACTCCGGGAGACGGAGAGATTCCGGGGGGAGATGCCGTAGCTGGTACTGGCGGTCGTCGCGGCGAAGGTCATGGGGGCGCTGTCGGGCAGCACCGCGTCGTAGACGGACGGCCCGGCCGGGACTCGCTGACGGGCGAGGGCCCACGCGGCGAGGACCAGGGCCCCCAGCGCGACGGCGCCGAGCAGGAGGCTGATCCGCCGCCAGGCGCCGGCGGGCACCGCCGCGCTGCGCGTGGCGCGGGTGGCGGCCCGGGCCGTCGCGCCCCCGGCGATCGCGGCCGCAAACTCCGCCGCCGTCGCGAAGCGATCGGCGGGCAGCTTCTCGAGCGCCGTCAGCACCGCGTCCTCGACTGCCGGCGGGATGGTGTCCCGGATGCGCGACGGCGGCGCAGGCTTCTCGGTCATGACCTTGGCGACGATCGCCTGCGCGGTCCCGCCGAGGAAGGGCGGGTCCCCGACCAGCATCTCGTAGGTCATGCAGCCGAGCGCGTACACGTCCGAGCGGGCGGTGATCTCGCGTTCCCCCATGGCCTGCTCGGGGGACATGTACGTCGGGGTGCCGAGCGACATGCCGGTCTCGGTCATCCGGCTGCCGCCGGCCTTGCTGGCCGCCAGCGCGATGCCGAAGTCCGCCACGAGGGCACGGCCATCGTGCAGCAGGATGTTCTCCGGCTTGATGTCGCGGTGGATGACGTTGTGGCGGTGGGCGTAGTCGAGGGCGCCGGCCACCTCGGTGGCGATGCGCACCGCATCGGCGATCGGGAGCTGCTTCTCCCGGCTGAGCCGGTCGCGGAGCGACTCTCCCTCGACGTACGGCATGACGTAGAAGAGGAAGCTGTCGGCCGCACCGGAATCGAACAGGGGCAGGATGTGCGGGTGCTGCAGGTTGGCGGTGGTCTTGATCTCGGAGAGGAACCGCTCGGCTCCGATGACCGCGGCCAGCTCGGGCCGCAGCACCTTGATCGCGACCTTCCGGTCATGCCGGAGATCCTGCGCCAGGTAGACGGTGGCCATGCCGCCGGCGCCCAGCTCCCGCTCGAGGCGGTAGCGGTCGGCGAGGGCGGTGGCGAGGCGGTCGGTGGCCTGGCTCATGGGCCCCCAGCCCCGCGCCGGAGGAGCAGCGCGGGCCAGTTGGCGACGTAGCTCACCTCGGTGAAGCGTCCCTGTCGCACCATGATGAAGCTCCGGCCGTCGGGCATGACGTCATAATTCGCGTGCGGCGTCGCCTGCTCGTAATCGGCGTCGTCGAAGAGCGGCGTACGGGTGAGCACCCGGAAGTCAGGCCTGAACTCCACTCGTGCCGCGATCAGCCTGGGGCCATCCGGCACGGATCCACGGTAGAAGAGCTCTCGCCCGTCCCGGGACCAGATCGGCTCCACTCCGCCCCCCTGCGACACCAGGACCTTGCGGCCCGGCCCCGGGAAGGGGCGCACGTAGACTTCCTGCCGGTTCGACTCGTCGGTGACATAGGCCAGCCAGCGGCCGTCCGGGGAGAGGGCCGGGAAGTACTCGTTGTACGGTGAGGCAAGCAGTGGTGTGCTGCGCCGCTCGGTGTCGGTCAGCGGCACCGTCACGATGTCGAAGATGAACCCGTCGACTTTGGCCACAATCGCCGTCCGGCCGTCGGGGGAGATCCCGTGGACGCTGACCTGGGTTCCCTCGTAATACACCGAGTCGGCGCCGCCTCCGCCATCGGCGCTGCGGCTCAGGATGCCGATCAGGCCCTTCCCCAGGCTGGCCGACGCGTAGAACAGCCGTCGGCCGTCGGGCGCCCAGAACCCGTCGTGCCCGTCATTCTCGAAGGTGAGCCGGCTCAGCGTGGTGTCCCGAAAGTCGTACACCCAGATGTCGCGCACCAGATCGGTGAAATCGAGTGAGAGCTTGCGGCCGTCCGGAGAGACCCGTGGATTATGGTAGTTCCTGGGCACCGTGAGGAGCGGCCGCACCTGGCCGGTACGGTCGACCTGGACCAGGGTTGGCGGCTGCACCGGGACATAAGCGAGTGCTCCCTCGGCCGACAGCGCCACCTTGGGGCGAAAGCCGCGCGTGGTCTGGGCCCGGGCGTTCAGTGGTGTCGGCGTCCCGCCAACCTTCCTGGAGCCGAGATCGTAGGGCGCCGCCTGGAGCGAGCCGTCGCCCAGCGACCAGACCAGGTAGCCCCTGGCATAGCCGGCCCAGATGGCATCCGTCACCCCGGACGCAATGTCGAAGCGTTGGTGGCTCACGGGGTCCACCACAAGGATGGTCCCCTCGGGAAACGACGTGGTGGCGATGGCCAGGACATCGCCATTGGGCAGCACTTCCATCACGTCGTGGATCGCCTCGTTCCGCTCGCGGTCCAGCGGCAGCAGCGTGTCGACGCGGCCATCGGGCCCGAGCATGCCGAGTTGCCCGTTGACGAGAGAGACCGCGTAGCGATCCTCGGATGCCCAGCGGATCTGGGAGAGCGCGATGCCCGGCTGCATCGGGATGGTCACCGTGCTGCCACCAATCAGCGCGACCTTCGTGGGCCGGGCGGTCCGGTCCAGGAAGACCAGCCACTCGCCATCGGCGGAGAAGCTGGCGCTCCCGCCGTTTTCGGTGCCCGCGACCGGCGCGGGCAGGGGATCGCCCACCCGCCGGGCAACGATCAGCCTCGTGTTACCCGTCGCTTCCGCGGTGTACGCAAGGGTGCGGCCGTCGGGTGAGAGCGCCAGGGCGGGATCGGCCTGCGCGGCGACCCGGAGCGTGGCCGGCAGATTCATCGAGAGCCAGGTGGCGTGATCGTCCTGGACGGGCCGCCAGAGCGCCCAGAGCGTGAGCGTGCCGCTCGCCACCAGGAGGGAGCCCAGCGCCATCGCGGCCCGGCGCCACCTCGCCTCCGCGCCAGTCTTCCCGGCCGGCACCGCCGCGGTGCCGAGCCGCCGCGTCACCGAACCACGCCCAGCGAGCGCGGTGGCGAACTCGGCGGCGCTCCCGAACCGGTCCGCCGGGAGCTTGGACAGCGCGGTGAGCACCGCCTCCTCGACCTCCGGCGGCACCGACTTCCGCTGCAGGGTGAGGGGACGAGGTTCCTCCGTCATCACCCGGGCCACGATGGCCTGCGCGGTAGATCCGGTGAACGGCGGGTCGCCGGAGAGCATCTCGTACAGCACGCAGCCCAGGGCGTACACGTCCGAACGGGCGGTGATCTCCCGCTCCCCCATGGCCTGCTCGGGGCTCATGTAGTGCGGGGTGCCGAGACTCATGCCCGTTTCGGTCATCCGGGTGCTGCCGGCGTTGCTGGCCGCGAGCGCGATGCCGAAATCCGCCACGAGGGCCGCGCCATCGTGCAGCAGGATGTTCTCCGGCTTGATGTCGCGGTGGATCACGCCGTGGCGGTGGGCGTAGTCGAGCGCCGCCGCCACCTCGGTGGCAATCCGCACCGCCTCCGTGATCGGGAGCTGCTTCTCGCGGGTGAGCCGGTCCCGCAGCGACTCCCCCTCGACGAACGGCATGACGTAGTAGGCGGTGCCCTGCACCTCGCCGGAATCGATCAGGCCCAGGATGTGGGGGTGCTGCAGGGTCGCGATGGTCTTGATCTCGCGCAGGAAGCGCTCGGCCCCGATGATCGCGGCGAGTTCCGGTCGGAGCACCTTGATCGCGACCTTCCGGTCATGCCGGAGGTCCTGCGCCAGGTACACGGTGGCCATGCCGCCCGCGCCCAGCTCCCGCTCGAGACGGTAGCGGTCGGCGAGAGCGGCGGCGAGACGGTCCGGCGGATGGTTCACGCGATCTCCCGGTGGCTCATTCCCTGGCCCGCTGCGACAGGTCCTTGAGCAGCGTGAACCAGTCGCTGATGAGCGTGATGCGCGTCGTCGAGGCCCGCGCGGTGAGCGGGGCGAGCAGGTAGAGCCGCTCCTCGTCCGCCGACACGGCATACTCGTAGCCCGGAATATTGAGAAAGGGTCCCCGCGCGATCCTCTCCGGCTCGCTCGCCGTGAACGTTGCCCCCGGAGTGACGGTCACGGCCCACCATTCCTGGCCGTTCCGGTACACCAGGCCCCGGCCGCCCCGCGTCCAGAGCGGCTCCTCGCCCCCGTTCCGGGAGAGGCGCCAGCGCTGGCCCGTCGTGGGCCAGGGCTGGACGTAGATCTCGTCCGCCCCCGATTCGCTGGAAGAGTACGCGATCCAGCGGCCGTCGGGCGAGAAGATACCGCCCCATTCGAGGGCCGGGGTCTCGGCCACAGGGTGCACGGTGCCGGTGCTGTCCAGCGGCACCACGAGGATGTCCACGTTGTTCGAGTCCCGGATGGCGTACACCGCCACGCGCCTGCCGTCCGGCGACCAGCGGATCGCCGAGGAGCCCACCGCGAGCCTCACGGTGGCCACCGTGACCGGGCTCTCCCGCCCGCTGGCGCCCTGGCTCAGGATCCTCGACTCCTCGCCGGACCGGATCACGTGCGTGACCCGGCCATCGGGGGACCAACTCGGGCAGTAGGCCCCGCCGGAGGTCGTCAGGCGGAGCGGGGTGCCGCCGGCCAGGTCGTACACCCAGAGATCGAGCTGGCCGGTGACCGGATCGGCGATGCGGGTGACGATGCTCCGGCCGTCCGGCGACAGCGAAAGGCACCCGAAGAGCGCCGGCTCATACGGCAGGGTGTCCACCTCCCCCGAGCGGTGGCGGACCACCAGCCGGCTCAGGGCGCCGTTCCCCCCGGCGGCATAGGCCAGGAGGCCGTTCCGGGCGAAGGTGTACTGCGCGAAACCCGCGGAGGCCTCGCTCCGGACGTGCGGCAGGAGGGCCAGCGGGTCGCCGGTCACCGTGAGCCGGGAGCGATCGAACGGCACCACCCACAGGGCGCCCTGGTGGGCATAGGTGAGGTGCCCTGTCGGAGCGTAGCGCAGATCCGTCCCCGGCACCGCCAGCAGCCGCGGCTGCCGCTCCCCGGATACGTAGATCGCCGGGGCGAGCGTCGCCGGGTCCCGCGCCAGGATCCCCCGACCGCCGGGGAAGGCCCGCGCGAGGCTGTACATGGTGCGGAGTGGCTCGCGGGCGCCGGTCTCCGGGTTGACCCGGGTGGCCCGCCGGCCCTGCTGCTCGCTCACCAGGATCCAGCCATCGTCGGCCCAATCAGCACCCATGAAACCGTTGACGGTCGTGATCGGGATCGGGGCGCCGGCGAGGCCGGGGCGGACTTTGCTGAGCCGGTCCTGGGCATGGAAGGCGAGCCACTTGCCGTCGGGGGAGAAGAAGGGGCAGCAGGCCCCCGCGGTTCCGGGCACGGGGAGCAAGGTGTCCCGGTCCAGCGGCCTGAGGTAGAGCTGGGTGCCACCGCCGCGCTCGGCCACGTAGGCCAGGGTGGTGCCGTCCGGGGAGAGGGCGAGTGCCGTCCGCCCGATCGCGAGGGGCGCCGCGCCGATGAAGGCGAGCGGCGCCGAATCGGGGAGGATGATGTCGGAGACGATCACCCCCGAGCCTTCGGCCGCCGGCCCCGCGGGACGCCACCAGCCCCACGCCGCGAGCGCGGTGCTGAGCGCGAGGGCCGCGTAGAGGACGGCTCGGCGGCTCGACGGCTGGGCGGCTCGGCCGATCGCCCTGGTCCCGCCGGGCCGCCGCGCCGCCGGGCCGCCCCCGGCGAGCGCCGCGGCGAACTCCGCCGCGGTGGCAAACCGGTCGGCGGGCAGCTTCTCGAGCGCGGTCAGCACCGCGGCCTCGACGTGCGGCGGGATGGTCTTCCGCTGCAGCGTGAGCGGGCGCGGCTCCTCCGTCATCACCCGCGCCACGATGGCCTGCGCCGAGGAGCCGGTGAAGGGCGGGTCGCCGGTCAGCATCTCGTAGGTGACCACGCCGAGCGCGTACACATCGCTCCGGCCGGTGATCTCCCGCTCGCCCATCGCCTGCTCGGGAGACATGTAATGGGGCGTGCCGAGGCTCATCCCGGTCTCGGTCATGCGGCCGCCGCCGGTGCTGCTGGCGGCCAGCGCGATGCCGAAGTCGGCCACGAGCGCGCTGCCGTCGTGGAGCAGGATGTTCTCGGGCTTGATGTCGCGGTGAATCACCCCCTGCCGATGGGCGTAGTCGAGGGCCCCCGCCACCTGGCTGGCGATCCGCACCGCGTCTTCAACCGGCAGCTGCTTCTCGCGGCTCAGCCGGTCACGCAGCGTCTCGCCGTCCACGAACGGCATCACGTAGAAGACGGTGGACTCGACCTGGCCGGAGTCATGGAGCGGCAGGATGTGCGGATGCTGCAGGTTGGCCGTGGTCCGGATCTCGTGCAGGAAGCGCTCGGCGCCGAGAATGGCGGCCAGCTCCGGCCGGAGCACCTTGAGCGCCACCCGGCGGTGATGCTTCAGGTCCTCGGCGAGATAGACCGTAGCCATGCCGCCCTGGCCGAGCTCGCGCTCGATGCGGTAGCGGTCGGACAGCGCGGCAGTGAGGCGTTCGGGGATCACCGCTGACCCTGCATCAGGCGCCGCAATTCCTCGAACCAGTTGAGCACCACGGTCAGCTCGCCCGTGGGAGGCTGCTGGGGATCCACAAAGAAAAAGGACTGATCGTCCAGCGCTACCGCGTAGCCCCGATTGCGGCCATCGGAGCCATACGCAGCGGCAGAAAACAGCGGCTGGCGCGAGACCACCCGAAACTCGGAATCGGTGTGGACGGCCGCCGAGACCAGCATCCCACCGGGTTCCCGGTAGAACACCTCGCGGCCGCTGTGAGACCAGGTCGGCTCGGTGCCGCCGTCAACCGAGATCTGGATCTGCCCGTCGCCACCCGGGAATGCGCGCACGTAGACTTCGTCCTTCCCGTTGGCGTTGGAGCCGTAGGCCAGCCAGCGCCCATCCGGGGAAAGCGCCGGTGCGTACTCCTCGGCCGGCGTCGCCGCGATGGGTATCGGGACGCTGTCGCCGCCGATGCGCAAGGCGTAGATATCGCGCCCGCCGCCCGACCCCAGGCGGAGCAGGAGCCACTGACCGTCGCGCGACCAGCTCGCTTCATCCACGGCCTTGGGGGATGTGGCGATCCGCTCGATGGTGCCGCTTCCGTCGGCCGCCGCCCGGTACACCGCACCGGAGCCGCTCGTTTCCGATATGAAACCGATCCAGCGGCCATCGGGAGACCAGAACGGCCGGTAGGACTGGACGCCAGCGGAAAAGATCCGGGTGACCGGTCCGGCATCGAGGGTCTTGATCCAGATCTCCGCGCGGCCATCCACCACCTGGTCCAGCGCCATGCGTTTGCCGTCGGGTGAGAGGGCCACGCCACCCAGGCCGGCGGTCCAGTTGGGGTCCACCACCGTGGCCTTGCCTGCGCGGGTGACCCGGACCACGTGCGGGGTCGCGCGGTAGGCGCTATACGCCATGGTCCCATTGGCGGAAAGCGCGATCACGGCGGTCGGGCCGCTCCCCACACGCACATGGTCAAGCACGGCGACCGGGTCACCGGTGACTCGGCCGTGCTTGGGGTCGAACGCCAGCGCCACGACGCTTCCATCTGCCTCGACCACGATGAGCTGTCCGGTCGCTGTGTAGAGGGCCCGCATACCCCGCCTGAGAAGCCGCAGCTCCCCCCGGGCGACGTCGACAAAGGCGATGTCCGGGGCACCGCGCCTCCGCAACAGGCTCACGAGGACGCCCCGCCCGCCGGGCAGCGCCTCCGGGTTACGGATGAACAACTCGTCCTTGGTGGTGTCCACCCGGGCAACGACCTCCGATGCGCCACCGTCCGGGCGCACCCGCATCAGCGTGCTCCCGCCTACACCGTTGAAATAGAGCCAGCCGTCATCGCTCCACGCTCCTCCCCAGCCCATGGCGGAGTCGCGGACCACGGTGACCGGAGCGCCTCCCGACAGGCCGAGCACCACGAGGTTTCCGGGGAAGCCGGTCATGAAGGCGAGCGATGCGCCATCGGGCGAGAAGAAGGGGGACCAGACATTCTCGAGACCCGGCAGTGTGGTGGTCTTCAGGGCATCGAGCCGCCGAAGCGCCGCCCCGCCGGAGACCGTGGGGAGCAGCAGCGTCCGGCCATCGGGCGAGATGGCCGGAGCGCTTGTGCCACTCTCGTCTCCGCCTTCACTGTTCACGGTGAAGCGGACCACCGGGCCGGCAGGCGGCGGTTGGCGGAGCCATCCCCAGGCGGCGAGGGCGGTGGCGAGGATCGCGATGCCGGCGAGGGGGGCGGTGAGACGGTTAGGCGGTTGGGCGGTTGGGGATGCCGCAGCCGCCTCTGCGCCGGTCGCCGTCCGGAATGCCGGATTGGTGAGCGCCTCGGCAAAGGCCTTCGCACTCTCGAAGCGATCCGCCGGCAGCTTCTCGAGTGCATGGTCCACCGCCGCCGCCACGTTGGGCGGCACCGCCTTCCGGAGCTTCGTCACCGGTGCAGCATCCTCGGCGATGATCTTCATGATGATCTGCTGGGCGGAGCCGCCGAGGTGCGGCGGCTGGCCGGCGAGCATCTCGTACAGCACGCTCGCCAGCGAGTAGACATCCGAGCGGCCGGTGATCTCCTTGTCGGCCGTCGCCTGCTCGGGAGACATGTAGTGCGGCGTGCCGAGCGACATGCCAGTCTCGGTCATCCGGCCGCCGGCCGCCGCACTCAACGCCAGCGCGATGCCGAAGTCGGCGACCATCGGCCTGCCGTCGTGCAGCAGGATGTTCTCGGGCTTGATGTCCCGGTGGATGACGCCGTGGCGGTGGGCATAGTCGAGCGCGTCGGCCACCTGGACGGTGATGCGAACGGCCTCGTCGATGCCGAGCTGGGTCTCACGGGTCAGCTTGTCGCGAAGCGTCTCGCCCTCGATGAACGGCATCACATAATAGAGGAACCCGTCGGCGGTGCCGGAATCGAACAGCGGCAGGATGTGCGGGTGCTGAAGCTGGGCGGTGGTGGTGATCTCCTGCACGAAGCGCTCGGCGCCCAGCACCGCGGCGAGCTCGGGCTTGAGCACCTTCACCGCCACCTTGCGGTGGTGCTTGAGATCTTCTGCCAGGTACACGGTCGCCATGCCACCGTGGCCCAGCTCCCGCTCGAGGCGGTAGCGGTCCTGCAAGGCGGTGGACAGGCCAGGCGGAACAGGGGGCATGGATCCCAAGGGGGAGTGGGTAGTGCAACACGCGGGCGCCGGACGCGCGCCACGACACCGGCTGCTGCTCGCTATTCGCTATGCTGCCCGCTGACGCGCGCCTGCAGCTCGTCGAACCAGTGGGTCGTGACCACCACCTGCCGCCGCAGGTTGCCCGGGGGCCACTTGAGCAACAGGAACCGCTCGCCGTCCGGCGTCACGTCGTAGTCCCGCGTCTCCGACCACACCGCACCCGACTCGTACGGTCCGGCGAACAGGAGGGCGGGCGCGCCGACCGACCCGGTCGCCGGATCCACGGTGGCGACCATGACGCTATCGCCGAGGAGGAAGGCCAGCTCGCGTCCTCCCCGGGTCCACATCGGTTGCGCGCCGCCCCCGCTGGAGACCTGGCGGCGGGCGAGGGTCGGATCGGGGAACGACTGGATGTAGGCCTCCACCCGCCCGGACTCATCGGAGTCGTAGGCCATCCAGCGGCCGTCCGGCGAAAGCGCCGGATGGCCGAGGTTAAAGCCGTTGGCCAGGAACCGCCGCTCCGCCGGCGTACCCTGCAACGCCACCGTCCACAGCTCGCTGGTCCCGGCGCTCAGGGAGAAGGCCGCCAGTCGACCATCCGCGGAGATAGAGCCAAGGATCCGGTCGTGGCCGCCACCGAGGAGTTGTTCCGCCGCGCGGCTGCCATCCGCCGACCGGCGATACAGCTCGAACAGCGGCCGTTCGCTCATGTAGATGAGGTCGCGGCCATCCGGCGCCCACAGGGCGCCGAAATCGCTCGATGGCTCGGCGGTGACCCGGGTGCGGCCGCCGCGCGTGAGGTCCACCACCCATACGTCGGTGGCACCCCGGGCCTGGGAGATGGCCAGCGACAGCCGGGCACCATCGGGGGAGAACCGCGGATTCTGGTACAGGTCCGGCGTCCCGAGCAGGACCTTCTCCACCCCGCGGCGGTTCACCTCCACCACCTGGAACCGCGTCCCGGCCACCTGGCTCGGCATGGTCACCAGCGTTCCGCCGGACGAGACATCATACGCCGCGAAACCGTCGGAGTAGTTCATCGCCACGTCATCCACCACGACCACCGACGGGCCGGTTACCTCCCGGCGCCCGAGGTCGAACGGCACCGCCAGGAGGGAGCGATCGCGGGCGAAGACCAGGTGCCCGCTCGTGACGTAACGACCCATCACGCCGCCCTGCACCAGGACACGGCGCTCCCCGGTCTTCCGGTCGAATAGCTCGATCGTGGCGCGCTCCAGCGGGGTGCGGTAGGCGGTGAATACCAGGTGGCGTCCATCGGGGAGCAGTTGCGGCCACCAGTGCGCCAGCTCCCCGGAGGTGGAGTCGGGAGTGGTCAGCTCCCGCGCATCGCCGCCCGCGGCGCTCACCCCCCAGAGCCCCGACTGGTAGCTCTTGGAGTAGATGATGGTCCCGTCGGGGGCCCACGCGCCGCCGCCCCAGGCCGCATCGGCCAGCGCCACCGGGGTGCCGCCCTCCACCGGGAGCTTCACCAGCTTGCCCCGCGCGGAGAACCCTACCCAGCGGCCGTCGGGCGACAGGAATGCCCGGTTGACGCCTTCGCTGCCGGGGATGACCGTGGCCTCGAGCCGGTCGAGCCGGCGGGCCAGCAGCACGTTGCGGCGGCTGACCACCGCGTGGACGATGATCGTCCGCCCGTCCGGCGTCAGCAGCACCGGGGCCGTCGAGGGGAACCCCTGGGCCGAATCGAGGTCCACCGCAAAGTGCAGAGGGAGATCGGCCTGCCCGCCGCGGCGGGCCAGCCAGAGTGCGGTCACGCCGAGAAGTGTGACCAGCACCCAGGGTGCGAGTGTGGCCAGCCGCGCGGGGACGGAGGCGGCTTGGCCGCCCGGCGGCTCGGCGGCTCGGCCGGCGACTCCCCTGCCGTCGTGCCGTCGTGCCGTCGTGCCGTCACCACCCAGCCCCTCGGCAAACTCCTTGGCGGACGCCCACCGATCAGCCGGCAGCTTCTCCAGGGCGGTGAACACTGCCTCTTCGACGTGCGGTGGCACGGTCCGCCGCTGCGTGCCGAGCGGCCGCGGCGGCTCGGTCATGACCCGGGCCACGATGGCCTGCGCGGTAGATCCGGTGAACGGCGGGTCGCCGGAGAGCATCTCGTACAGCACGCAGCCCAGGGCGTACACGTCCGAACGGGCGGTGATCTCCCGCTCCCCCATGGCCTGCTC
>JAEUJI010000151.1 GCA_016794805.1 Gemmatimonadota bacterium | reverse complement strand
TGGTGGTGTGGTACGCGGCCTGGAAGGAGCACGTCAGCATCTACCCGATGCGGGCCTCCATGCGGCGCGCCCTCGGCGCCGACGCGCGGAAGTACACGATCTCGAAGGGGACGATCCAGTTTCCGCTCGACAAACCGCTGCCGGTGGCGGTGGTGAAGCGGCTGGTGAAGGCGCGGATGGCGGAAGTGCGCGCCGAGCTCGGCTGAGCTGATGCTCCGTCGCCCCCGGGTCGGCACGTCCGTGACACCCAACCACGTGCGGGTGACCGCCGATCTTCCCTGCGACCTGGAGCAGGCCTGGCACCTGCTCACCACCCCCGACCGGATCGCCCGGTGGTGGGGCGCGCATGTGACGTTCGAACCGCGACACGGCGGGAAGATCCGGGAGGAGTGGACCGATGACGACCGGGCGGTGGTGACGACCGGGGAGGTGACCCTGTGGGAGCCCCCCGCCCGCCTGGAGTACCACTGGGCCGATGATCTCTGGCCCGGCCGCACGAAAGTCTCCTTTCACCTGGTGAAGGCCCGCACCGGCACCCGGCTGGTGCTCGAGGAATCCGGATGGGAGGCGCTGCCGGTCCGGACCCGGCCGGAACTGATCCAGGCCCACGCCGAGCAGTGGTCGTACTACATGGGCCGCCTGGTCGCACTGGCGCGGTAGCGGCGCACGCGGCCGGGGCGGGCGCGCTCCCTTAACTTCCCCCCATTCGTCGCATCCCCCACACCGGGCGACCCCCCGCATGGTACTCCTGGAGCAGCTCGACCACCTGGTCTACGCCACTCCCGACCTCGCCGACGGCATCGCCCGAATCGAGGGGGTGCTCGGCGTTCGGGCCCACCCCGGGGGCACGCATCCCGAATGGGGCACCCGGAACGCCATCGTGCCGCTGGGCCCCGAGAGCTACCTCGAGATCATCGGCCCCGATCCGGACCGGGCCGGTGAGCAGCTTCCCCAGGTCTTCGGCATCGCGGAGCTGACCACGCCGCGCCTGGTGACCTGGGCGGTCAAGGGCGAACTGCTGGTGGCCATTACCGAGCGCGCCAGCGGGGTCGGGATCGAGCTGGGCGAGGTGCGGAGCGGCAGCCGGATCCGGCCGGACGGGACGCAGATCCACTGGGAGCTGACCGACCCCTTCGCGGAGCGAGCGGGCGGGACGCTTCCCTTCTTCATTGATTGGGGCGCGAGCCCGCATCCGGCGGAGGCGGGGCCGTCGGGCGCGCAGCTGCTGGAACTGCGGGTCGAGCACCCGCAGGCGGCCGCGGTGGGGACCCAGCTCGCGGCGCTGGGCGTCCCCTTGCCCGTCGCGCCAGGACGCACCCCGGCACTGTTCGCCACGGTGCGCACCGCGCGGATGACGGTGGTGCTGGCGTAGGGCGCCGGAAAGGTGGCTCCGTCCGCCCCAGGCAACGCGTCAGTAACGGCTGACAAACGGTGGTCCGGTAGCGTGAGGTCCCGAGTCACCTCTACCGGAGTGTCCCATGGTCCTCGACCACGGCTTTGCCAGCTATACCCCGCACCCCGACGATCCCTACCCCTTCCCGCGGCCCCGACCGTTCCCCTTCCCGTTTCCGTTCCCCTGGCCCCCGTGGCCCGGCCCCCGTCCGTGGCCATACCAGATCGCGGAGTTCGCGGTGGGCCCGCTCCTGATCGCGGCGGTTCAGGCCGAGCTCGGCGCGCGGATGAAGGACAAGGTGGGCAGCGCCCTGAACGGTTCGGCACGGTCGTTCATCGACGACTGGTGCGGCACCATGTGGAGGAAGTTCCCGCCGCAACCGGGTCCGGGACCGTGGCCCTGGATCGCGGCGTCGGTGATTGAGGCGGCGGCGGTCCTGCCGGAAGGGGTGGTGCGTGACGAGTTGCAGCGCGGCGCCGGGCTGCTGATGGGCGGGCGGTAAACGCGGGGACGCGGGGCCTCACGAGTGTGGTGCCCCGCGTTCCATCTCAGTTCCCTTCTTCCCTTTTCCGCAACTCCAGCGTCACCACCTGCGCCCCGCGCCGAGGGATCAGTCCAGTGGCAGCCGCGCGATCACGGTCTCGCTGAGCGTGGCCGGATTCAGCGGCGTCCCGTCGGCGTGGAACGAGCGGAGCTGGGTATTGAGGAAGTAGAGGAAGCTGTCACTATCGAGGGCGCCCGTCGCGACCCCATTGTGCAGCGGGTGGTAGCGCTCGAGGACCTCGGCGCCGACGATACGCTCGCCTGCAGCGTCCAGGCGGAACCGCACCACCCGCCCGGGGTGCACGCCGTTCTGTATCCCCACCAGCGTGCCACGGTGGTAATACAGGCCATCCATGTTGCCGGTGGTGACTCCCGCGGGAGCGGGGAGTGGGAGCCGCGCGCGGGTGTCCAGCTCCACCCGGGTGATGTCGTGCCAGCCGGCAATGAAGAGCAATGTGCCGTCGGCGGAGAAGGTGATGCCGTTGGCCTCCGGCACGGAGCCCGCGGGGAGGAACTCGTCCATGGCCGCCTGGCCCGGTCGGGCACGCCAGATGGAGCCATCGGAGCTGTTGGTGGCGAACGCTTCCCCCGACGGCGCGACCGCGACATCGTTGAGCGCCCCGAACGGCGGTCCGGCGTGGCGGGCCAGCAGCCGACCGGTGGCGATCTCGTACTGGTGCAGCGCCGACCCGCCGAGCATGGGCTCACCGAAGGCGCGGGGATCGTCCACCGCGGCCCAGAGGTGGCCCCGGGCGGAGTCCACCCGGATGCCAACGACGACGCGATGGGGCGCGCCGGGCTCCAGCACCCACGCGAAGTCGCTGACCGTGCCGTGGGTATCCACCCGGATAACCTTCCCCTTGAAGCTGCCGCAGAAGACCGAGCGGGTCACGGGATCCCACGCCATCCCTTCCGGGTGCAGGTCCCGTTCGGCGATGGTGAAGGCGACGCGGCTTCGGACCAGGGGCGGGTTCGCCGCCCGGATGCGGGCCACGATCCGCTGGAAGGCGGGGTCGCCCTGGAGGAACTGGAAGCCGCGATAGACCCCGGGATCGAGTCCGCCGGGGGCGCGGCTCACCGCGTCCAGCAGGTCGAGGGTTGCGGCCCGCTCTCCCGCCGCCGCGCGGAGGGCGGCAAGATTGTAGAGGACGATGGCGTCGGCGGGGTCCTGCCGCCGGAGCGCCTCGAGGCGCGCGATGTCATCGGCCTGGGCCGCGAGGGGCAGCACCGGAAGCAGCAGGAGGGACGCGGCAGCGACGGTGCGGCGCGGCGAACGGGGCATGGGGGAGTACCAGAGCAGAGGAACGAGTTGAGGGCCGCGCGGTACTACGGTGGAGCCGGTGGCAAGTTACCACCCCCAGCAGGGGAGTACGGGCATGCAGTGGAGTGTGCGCGGGGGCACGGGAGTGCTGCTGCTGCAACTGGTTGGACTCGCGCCCCCTGCGGCCTGCCCGGCCCAGGCGCCGGCGGCGCGGCTCCCGCCATACGAGACCTTTACACTCGAGTCCCGCGCCACCGCGGAGCCGCGGACGGTCAACATCTACACTCCGCCGGGCTACGCCGCCGGGACGGAACGCTTCCCGGTGCTGTACATGCCGGACGGCGGGGTGGAGGAGGACTTCCCCCATGTGGCCGGCACGATTGATTCGCTGATCGCGCTCGGGCTGATCAGGCCGGTGCTGGTGGTGGGGGTCGAGAATACCGTGCGCCGCCGCGACATGACGGGGCCGACGGTGGTGGGCTCGGACAGCGCGATCGCGCCCCGGGTGGGCGGCTCGGCCGCGTTCCGGTCGTTCTTCCGCGAGGAGCTGATGCCGGAGGTGCGACGGCGCTTCCGGGTGACGGACGAGGCGGGGATCGTGGGCGAGTCGCTGGCGGGGCTCTTCGTAGTGGAGACCTTCCTGCTGGAGCCGGCGCTGTTCCGGCACTACATCGCGCTGAGCCCGAGTCTCTGGTGGAATGGCGGGGCGCTGGTGCAGGGATCGGGGCCGCGGGTGGCCGCCCTGGGGCCCGCGCCGAGCACTTTCTACCTGGCCTCCGCCGACGAGGCGATCATCGTTCCCGTGGCGGCGGCGCTGGCGGACACCCTGCGGCAGCGGGCCCCGGCATCGCTGACCTGGTTCTTCGAGCCGCGGCCGGACCTGACCCATGGGACGATCTATCGCGCCCTGGCGCCGGGGGCGTTCGCCAGAGTCCTCCGCTAGGCGTTACCGCGCCTTCCGTCGCTCCCGCCGATAATAGGCCGCGGCCTTGGCCCGGGCGCCGCAGCCGTCCATGCTGCACCACCGGCGGCGCTTGTTCTTCGTGGTGTCGTAGAAGTAGAGGACGCAGTCGGGGTTCTCGCACTTGCGGAGCAGGGCGGGATCGCCGTGCTCCAGCAGCCAGGCGGCCGATGCCGCGACCGGGGCCAGCAGGTGCAGCGCCGCCTCCCCGGGGACCCGCTCCCGCCGGACCCAGCGCCTGCCGACGGCCACCAGTTCCGGGTAGGTGGGCCGCGCCGCCAGCACCGCGTTGATCGCGCCCACCACCTCCGGCCCCACGCTGCGTCCCGCCGCGAGCCGCTCCGCCATGGTGCGGAGCGCTTCCCGCAGCGACAACGCCGCCTTCCAGACGCCCCGCCCCTCCGCCGTGCCGTCCCACCGCGCCAGCGCGTCGCGAGCCTCCGCCCGGGTGACGCAGCCGGCGGCCTCGAGCCACGCCACCAGCTCGGCAAAGGCAGGGAGCAGGTCGCAGGGCACGCCCCGGCGCACCGGGACGGTGTTCACCAGGTCGAGGCAGGGCAGGTTGCCGAGCAGCAGGAAGTCACGGGCCGGTTCGGGCATCGGGGTCCGGGCCTCCCCGCCCGGCGCCGGGGAATATAGCGGGAGGGACAACCGGTAAACATGGTGTTGACTGGTGAGACTGGAACTATTACCGTTCAACAGTCGTTTGAACGGTTATACTCGCCCGTCGGGACCCAGGGCGCCACTTGAGGAGAGCGACGATGCCGGAACCTGTTGCGGGCCCGTTTGTCACCGGTCATGTGGGACTGAACGTCGGGGATCTGTCCCGCGCCATCCGGTTCTACCAGGAGGTCTTCGGCTTCGAGCTGCAGGGGCAGTCCGGGGAACCGGGGCGGGCTTACGCCTTCCTCGGCCAGGGCGGGACCCTGGTGCTCACGCTGTGGCAGCAGAGCGGCGGGCGGTTTGCGACCGACCGGCCGGGGCTGCACCACCTCTCCTTTCAGGTGGCGGGGATCGCGGAGGTGCAGGCGGCCGAAGCGCGGGTCCGGAGGCTGGGCGGCCGGATCCATCATGGGGGGATCGTCCCGCACCAGGAGGGGGCCGACAGCGGCGGGCTCTTCTTCGAGGATCCGGACGGCATCCGGCTGGAGATCTTCGCCGCGAGCGGCGTGGGTGCGGCGGCGGCGCCGCATGATGCCGGGGCACCCACCTGCGGATTCTTCTAGGCGGCGAGAGGACATGGCGATGACCCACGGACCCTTCCACCCCGGCGAGCGCACGGCGCAGGAACGGGCCGGCGTGGCGCGGATGGCCGACCGGATCGGGGGTTCCATCCACTCCGGGATTCCCGAGCGGGCGGCGGACTTCCTCGACGAAGCCACGCTGGTGGTGCTGGCGACCACCGACCCGGCGGGGCGGCCATGGGCGTCGGTGCTGACGGGCGCCCCGGGCTTCATTCGGGCACTCGATGCCGAACGGGTCGTCATTTCGGCGCAGCCCGCCCCCGGGGATCCGCTGGCGGCGAACCTGGCCGACAGCACGCATGTGGGGCTGCTGGTCCCCGACTTCACGACCCGGCGCCGCGTCAGGCTGAATGGCCGCGTGGAGCGGGGGCCGAAGGGGGAGATCGTCATTCGCCCCGACCAGGTCTACGCCAACTGTCCGAAGTACATCCAGCGGCGGGCGCCGGGGGAGCCGCTGGGCAGGCCGACGTCGTCGCCCCCGGTACGAAGCCGTTCGCTGACCGAGGCGCAGCGGCGCGGGCTCCGCCGGACCGACACTTTCTTTCTCGCGACCGCCAATCCGGGCGAGGGGGCGGATGCCTCACACCGCGGCGGCACGCCCGGTTTCCTGCAGGTGGAGGGAGACGCCGTCCGCTGGCCCGACTATTCCGGCAACATGATGTTCAATACCATCGGCAACATCGTGGCGCATCCATGGGCAGGCTTGACCGTACCGGACTTCGGCACCGGGGATCTGCTGTTGCTCACGGGGAGCGCCGCGGTCGAATGGCAGCCCACCCCGACCGAGCGGGAGGCGGGGGCGGAGCGGATGCTCCGGCTGGAGGTGGCGGAAGCGATCGAGCTGCGCGGGGCGCTCGGGCTCACCGCCCGCCTGCTGGAGCCCTCGCCCCACAACCCGGCTCGCGTTCCTTGACGCACGCCGGCGGACGGTTGCGTCCCGTCCGCGGGGGAGCCAGCTTGGCGGTGGCGGCGGGAGCAATGCACAAGGCAGGCAGGGAGCGGACATGAGCCTCATCGAGGATCGGCTGCGGCAGCTGGGGCTGGAGCTGCCGCCGGCCCGGGCGCCGGTGGCCAACTACGTCAGCACCAAGCGCTCCGGCGACCTCCTGTTCGTCTCGGGGAAGGTGAGCGACCTGCGGGGCGAGGTCGGCCGCGAGGTCACCCCGGCCCAGGCGAAGGCGGCGGCGCGGAACACCGCCCTCCAGCTGCTCGCCATCATCCGCCGCGACCTCGGCGACCTCGACCACGTGGCCTCGGTGGAGCGGATGCAGGGCTTCGTGCGGGGGGCGCCGGACTTCGCCGACCATCCGAAGGTGATCGACGGCGCCTCCGAGCTGCTGGTGGAGGTCTTCGGGGAGGCGGGACGGCACGCGCGGACCGCGACCGGCGCGGCCAGCCTGCCGTTCGGCGCGGCGGTGCAGCTGGACCTGGTGCTGCGGGTGGAGTAGGCGGCGCTTGGGCGATTGGGCGATTGGGCGATTGGAGGCGCGTGGCGGACTGGGATGCCGTGATCAGGGAGCTCGAAGCCACTGGTGACTACCGGGTGCTGCGGCGGCTGGTGCCGCAGCCCAGCTATGGCGCGCCCGACGACTCGCCCCGTAAGCGGGCGCTGATCCTCGACACGGAGACCACGGGGCTCGATCCGCGCACGGACCGGATCATCGAGCTGGCGCTCCTGCCCTTCGAGTACAGCTCGGGCTCTGGCGCCATCACCGACATCGGGGCGCCGGTCACCTTCCTGGAGGATCCGGGCCGGCCGATTCCGCCCGAGGTCGTGGACCTCACCGGGATCACCGACGCGATGGTGGCCGGGCAGCGGATCGATGACGCCGCCGCCAGCCGGGAGCTGGAGGCGGCCAGCCTGATCGTGGCCCACAACGCGGCCTTCGACCGGCCGTTCGTGGACCGGCGGCTCCCCGTGTCGAGGGGCAAGGCGTGGGGCTGCTCGCTGCGGGAGGTGCCGTGGCGCGGCGCGGGCTACGCCAGCTCGGCGCTCGAGTTCCTGCTCATCAAGAAGTCGCGGCTCTTCTTCGACGGGCACCGGGCCGAGGCCGATTGCCACGCCCTGCTCCACCTGCTCGGCACCCCGTTCGAGGATGGCATCTCGCCGCTCCGGCACCTGCTCGACTCGGCGCGGCAGCCGACGATCCGGCTCTGGGCCATCGGCGCGCCGTTCGAGCAGAAGGACGCGCTCAAGGCCCGGCGCTACCGCTGGAGCAACGGCGAGGACGGACGCCCCAAGTCCTGGTTCCGCGAGGTGCGCGCCACGGACCTGGAGGGAGAGACCGCGTGGCTCAAGGCGTCGGTGTACGGGGGGCGGGAGGGGTGGAAGGTCGAGAAGCTGACCGCGAAGGAACGCTATGCTGAATCCGGCCAGCCTCGCGCGAATGGAGATCCGGCCGTATCATAGCCGCGACCCCTCCCGGGAGACCCCGATGCGTCCCCGTCCCGCCGTCCTGCTGCTCCTCGGCCTGGCCCTCGCCGCCTGCGGCGATTACTCCAAGGGCTACGAACCCTCCGACGACACCACGGCCACCGTCCGTGCGGACCTCACGGCGGACCTGATCCCCAACCGGTACATCGTCACCCTGCGCCCCGGCGTGAACGCCGCCTCCGAATCGGCGCGGCTCGCGGCGGCGGCGGGGGGCCGGGTCCTCTTCGTGTACCAGCACGCCCTCTCCGGCTTCGCGGCCGAGATCCCGAGCCCGACCCTCCTCGCGCTGGGGAGCGATGCGGCGGTCGCGACGATCGAGCCGGACCGGCGGGTGACGCTGCAGGGGGTGCAGACCCCAGCGGGCTCCTGGGGGCTCGACCGGATCGACCAGCGGACCCTGCCGCTCGACAACGCATACAACTACGACAACGGCGCGCCGCAGGTCCGGATCTACATCATCGATACCGGGATCCTCACCACCCACGCCGAATTCAAGACCAACACCGGCGGCACCCGCGCCACCGCGGGCTACAGCTCGATCCGCGACGGCAAGGAGCGCACCGACTGCAACGGGCACGGCACCCACATGGCCGGGCTGGCGGGAGGGCGCACCTACGGCGTCGCGAAGCAGGTCAAGCTCGTCAGCGTGCGGGTGCTCGGCTGCACCGGCAGCGGGGCGACATCAGGAGTGATCGCGGGGGTGGACTGGGTGACCTCCCGGGCGGTGAAGCCCGCCGTGGCGAACATGAGCCTGGGCGCGACCACTACGCCGACGCTCACCCAGGCGGTGACCAACTCGATCAACTCCGGGGTGGTCTATACCGTGGCCGCGGGCGGGAGCAGCAGCAATGCCTGCGGCTTCTCCCCCGCCGACACGCCGAACGCGCTCACGGTGGGCGCCAGCGACAACCTCGACAGCAAGTACAGCCCCTCCAACTTCGGTCCCTGCCTGGACCTCTTTGCGCCGGGGGTGGCGCTCCGCGCCGCCTGGTACACCAGCACCACCGCCACCCAGGTGCTGAGCGGCAGTTCCACCTCCGCGGCGCTGGTGTCGGGGGCGGCGGCGATCTACCTGCAGGCCCATCCTACGGCATCCGCGCTCACCGCGAACGCCGCGATCACCGGCCACGCCACGGCGGGGGTGCTCAGCAACATCGGCGTCGGGTCGCCGAACCTGCTGCTGTAGACGGTGGGGTTGGGGTTCTAGGCCGAAGGGGCGAGGGAAGAGCAGCCGGGCCGGCGCCGCTTTGCGCGCGGGGGCCGGCAGCCGTAACCTTCGCGCATGCCAAGATCCCTCCGATTCCTGCCGCTGGCCCTGCTCGCCGCGTGCGGCGGCGCTTCCGCCCCCGCGGTGGCGCCCGCCGCGGCGCTGGCGCTCCCCGACTCCACCGTGATCCTCGATGCCGCGACCGGCGCCCCCATTCCGGCCGCGGAGCTGGTGCGCCGCGCCGCCGGCGCGGACTTCGTGCTGCTCGGCGAGCTCCACGACAACGCCATCCACCACCAGGTGCGCGGGGCGCTGCTCACCGCGACCGGGAAGCACCCGGCGGTGGTGTTCGAGCAGTTTGCCCGGAGCGCGGGCCCGATTCCGCCGCCCGCGGCCGGGGAGTCGGAGGAGGCGTGGCTCGACCGCTATGGCTTCGACCGCAAGTCGTGGAAGTGGCCGCTGCACGCGCCGGTGGTGGCCGCGGCGATCGCGCGGGCGCAGTCGCTGTGGGGCAGCAACGTCCCGCGGGAGGCGCTGCGCTCGGTGGTGCGGGAAGGGACTGCCGCGGCGCCGCCTGAGCTGCGGCGGCTCACCGACCAGTCGCCGCTCGACAGCGTGGCGCGGGCGGCGATCGACCGCGAACTGGTCGAGGGGCACTGCGGCAAGCTGCCGGCCAGCATGATCCCGGGGATGCGGGCGGCGCAGGAGGTGCGCGACGCCGCCATGACCGAGGCGCTCCTCGCCGCCGGGGCGGGTGGCCCCGCCTGGCTGATCGCCGGCAACGGCCACGTGCGGCTGGACATGGCGGTGCCCCGCTTCCTGCGGACCGCCGCGCCGGGACGGGGGATGCTGGTGGTGGGGCTGGTGGAGCGCGGCGCGGACGGGTCCCTGCCCGGCGCCGCGACCGCGGCGATGTACCAGGTGATCATCGTGACCCCGCCCGCCGTGCGGGAGGATCCGTGCGCGGGGCTCTGACCAGGCGGAGGGCCAGCGGCCATGCCTAACGAACTGCTCGATCCCGGCGCCCGCGACTTCTGGCTGATGGTCGGAACGGCGCTGCTCTGCGGCGGGGCCGTCGGGCTGGAGCGCCAGACCCGGGGCAAGGTGGCCGGGATGCGTACCAGCATCCTCATCTGCCTGGGCACCGCGTTCTTCATCCGGCTGGGCCTGGCCATCCTCCCGGTGGGCGGGGATCCCACCCGGGTGCTGGGGCAGGTGGTGTCGGGGATCGGCTTCCTCGGTGCCGGAGTGATCCTGGCCCGTGGCGACAAGATCATGGGAGTGACCACGGCGGCGGTGATCTGGATCCTGGCGGCGGTCGGGGCGCTCATCGGCGCCGGCTTCCTGCGCGCCGGCCTCACCGCCACCCTGCTCACCCTGCTGGTCCTGCTCGGGATCGAGGGGTTCGAGAACATGGCCCGCCGTCGCGGGCTCCGCGGCTCCGGCATGCACGGGCAGGTGGACGGGGATTAGCGGCCCCGCTCATGACTGATGCCCTGCTCCGGGCGCTGCACGACGACCTGCCGATCACCCGCCACCTGGGCATCCGGGTCGCGTCGGCCAGCCTGGAATCGGTCGCGCTCGTGGCCCCGCTGGCCCCCAATCGCAATCACCGCGGCACCGCCTTCGCCGGCAGCGTCAACGCGCTCGCGACGCTGGCGGGCTGGTCCTGGCTCTGGCTCTTCATCCGGGCCGAGCGGCTCGCCGCGCAGGCGGTGATCCAGGACAGCGCCATCCGCTACACCCGGCCGATCGGCTCCGACTTCACCGCCACGACCGCCGCGCCGAGCGCGGCGGCGATTGCCCGGCTGCTGGCGGCGCTCGGGAAGAGCGGGCGGGGGCGGATCGCGCTGGAGGTGTCGGTGGCTGATGACTCCGGGCCGGCGGCGCAGTTCAGCGGCCGCTATGTGCTCGAGCGATCGGGGGCGGCGCCCCCGGAATCTTCCCCCGGCCGGCGGTCGTAGGCGGGACATCCCCCACGGAGACGATCCATGCTGCCGCTTGCCCTCGCGCTGCTCGTCGCGCCCGGCACCGCCCGGGACACTGTTCTTCCCCCTGATACGCTGCACCTCCACGTCGGCTCCGCCGCGGTGAATGGACGGGTGTACGCGCCGCACCTGGCGCGGGTGCGGGTGCAGGTGGGCGACAGCGCCAGCGCGCCCACCGCCGAATGGACCAACGAGCTCACCCTGGGAGACTCGGCGGGGCGCCCGGTGATGCGCTGGATCACGCGCGGGACCCAGTTCGCGCCCAACGGCAACCAGGTGACCTGGGAGCTGCGGCAGACCTATGACGCGGTGACGCTCGCGCCGTACGCCTACCAGTCGCGGTCGAGCCTCGGGGGATACTCCCGGCTCACCTTCGATGGCCCCCGGATTCGCGGCGTGCGCAAGCTGCCCGCAGACTCGGTGGAGCGCGCGGTGGACCTGACCCTGGACCGGGCAGGGTTCATCGCCTCCGCTTCCGACCTGGTGCCACTCGCGGCCGGATTGGAGCCGGGCCGGGTGATGACCGCGCCGATGTGGAGTCCCGGCATGACCGCGACCGAGACCCGGATCTTCACCGTGCTGGGCCAGGAACCGACGCTGGTGGAGGGGAAGCGGTGGGACGCCTGGAAGGTGGAGGAGCGCCGCCAGGCCGACGGCCGGCTGCTCGCCACCTGGTACCTGGTGACGGGGTCGCCGTACATGGTGTATGGTGAGGTGGTGCTTCCGGATGGCCGGATCCAGCGAATCACCGAGGTCGAGGTCGCCACGCCCTAGCAGCGGAGGCTGGCATGCGCGGCATTACCGCCGTGGGGACGTTCCTGATCGTGGCCGGGATCATGATCCTGGTGCTTGAGCCGCACTACCAAGTGAAGCGCAACACCGACGTGGTCAACATCGAGATCGCGGTCCCGCTCCGCGAATCCCGCCCCATCCCGCGCTGGGTGGGGCTCACGGTACTGACGGCGGGGAGCCTGGCGCTCTTCCTGAGCCGGGAGCGGAAGGGGTGATGCACCGTCCGGGCCCCGACAACCGGGAGGCGCGCGGGCGGAATTGGTGATAGAATAGCACCCAGATCCCGGCCCGCCCTCCCTGGGGCCCCGCTGCCCTCTGCATTCACCGACGGCCCGACCATGTCCGCTCCCTCCCTTTCCCGCCGTGAGTTCATCGCCGCCGGCGCCGCTGCCGGCAGCCTGGTGCTCGCCGTGGACCTGCGCGGCGCGACCCGCCGCGTCCCCGGGCCGTTCGCGCCCGAGTTCGCCCCCAACGCCTTCCTCGAGATCGGCGCCGATGGCGGCGTCATCATCTGGGTGAGCAAGTCGGAGATGGGCCAGGGCGTGCGCACCGCGCTCCCGATGATCGTCGCGGAAGAGCTCGAGGCCGACTGGTCGAAGGTGCGCATCCGCCAGGCCGATGCCGACCCCAAGTACGGCGACCAGGGCACCGGTGGCAGCGAGAGCATGAGCGGGATGTGGCGGCCGCTGCGGAAGGCGGGGGCGCAGGGGCGGGAGATGCTGATCGCCGCGACCGCCGCGCGCTGGGGCGTCCCCGCCGCCGAGTGCCGCGCGGAGCAGGGGGCGGTGCTGCACCAGGGATCGGGGCGGCGCGCGGGCTACGGGGAGCTGGCCGCGGAGGCCGCGAGGCAGCCGGTGCCCGAGGCGCCGGTCCTCAAGGATCCGGCGACCTTCCGCCTGGTCGGCGTCGGGGTGCCGAACCTCGATACCCCCTCCAAGGTGACGGGGCAGGCGAGCTACGGCCTGGATGTCCGGCTGCCGGGGATGCGCTTCGCCGTCATCGCGCGCTGCCCGGTGCTGGGCGGCACCATGAAGGGTCACGACCCCGAGAAGGCGCGCGCGGTGCCGGGGGTGCGGGAGCTGGTCGAGGTGCCGGCCGGGATCGCCGTGATCGCCGACAGCACCTGGGCCGCGATGCAGGGCCGGAAGGCGCTCGACTGCCGCTGGGATGAGGGGGCCCTCGCCACCCTCGACTCCGGCCGCATCTCCCGGATGCTCAACGACCGCTCGCTGCTGGGCGGGGCACTGGCGCGGAACGATGGCGACGTCCCCGGCGCGCTCGCGGCGGCGGCGAAGACCATCGAGACGGTGTACGAGGTGCCGTTCCTGGCGCACGCCCCCATGGAACCGATGAACTGCACCGCGCAGGTGGTGGACGGTCGCTGCGAGCTCTGGGCGCCGAACCAGATCCCGGGCTGGGCAAAGCAGGAAGTGGCGCAGGCCATCGGCTTCGATGCGGCCAATGTCACGCTGCACGTGACCATGATGGGCGGCGGCTTCGGCCGGCGGCTGCTGCCGGACTACGTGGTGGAGGCGGCGCAGATCGCGAAGGCGGCGCCGGGCGCCCCGATCCAGCTGGTCTGGACCCGCGAGGACGACATGCAGCACGGCTGGTTCCGCCCCGCGAGCGTGCACCGGATGAAGGGCGGGGTGGACCGGGCGGGGAAGCCGGTGGCCTGGCTGCACCGGGTCGTGGCGCCGTCCATCTCGGAGCAGCGCTGGCCCGGCTCGGTGCGGAACGGCCTCGACACCGACGCGGTGGAAGGCGCCACCGACATCGCCTACGCCTTCCCGAACCTCCGGGTGGAGTACGGCATGCTCAACACCCCGGTGCCGGTGAGCTGGTGGCGCTCGGTGTATCCGTCGCAGACCGCCTTTGCCAACGAGTGCTTCCTCGACGAGCTGGCCCAGCTCGCCGGCCGCGACCCGGTGGAGTTCCGCCGCTCGCTGCTGGCCGCTGCGCCCCGGCACCTCGCGGTGCTCAACCTTGCCGCCGAGAAGGCGGGGTGGGGGAAGGCGCCGGCGGGGCGGGCCCAGGGGATCGCGCTGCACCGGTTCTGGAGCGACTCGATCGTGGCCGAGGTGGCGGAGGTGTCGCTCGTGGCAGGGAAGGTACGGGTGCACCGGGTGACCTGCGCGGTGGACTGCGGCCTGGTGGTGAACCCCGACGGCGTGAAGGCCCAGCTCGAGGGCGGCGTGCTGTATGGCCTGAGCGCCGCGCTGCATGGCCAGATCACGGTGGAGGCGGGGCGGGTGCAGCAGAGCAACTTCCACGACTATCCCGTGGTGCGGATGCCGGACGCGCCGGTGATCGAGGTGCATCTCATCCGGAGCGGCGACGTGCCCAAGGGCGTGGGGGAGCCGGGGACGCCGCCGATCGCGCCGGCAGTGGCCAACGCGGTGTCGCGGCTCACCGGGACGCGGGTGCGGAAGCTGCCGATCGTGGTGTAGGGGGTAGCGGCGGTAGCGACGGTAACGACGGTAGCGACGGTAGCGACGGTAGCGACGGTAACGATGGTAGCGATGGTAGCGAGGGTGGGGTAGGGGCGGCACTTCCGGTTCACACCAGGGTCACATGCGAACTCTATCGCTGCTCGCGGCGCTCCTCGGCGGGAGCGCCTTGCCGCTCACGGCGCAGGTCCCGCGCGATTCCGCCTTCGGCCCCATCGCCGCGGTCCCCGACGACGGCCAGCGGCTGTTCGAGAGCCAATGCACCCGCTGCCACGGGGTCGGCGGGACCGGCGGCGTTGCCCCGGCGCTCAACCGCCCCACCCTGCGCCGCGCCCCCACCGACGAGGCCCTGGTGCAGGTGATCCTCGGCGGCGTTCCCGGCACCGCGATGGTCGCCTTCTGGAATCTCTCGGCCGACGAGGCGAAGTCGGTCGCGCTCTACATCCGGGCCCTGGGACGCCGCCCTCCGGAAGTCCTGCCCGGCGACCCCGCGCTGGGCCGGGCGCTGTACGAGGGGGCGGGCGGCTGCGGCACCTGCCACGTGCTCGACGGCCGGGGCGCCGGCTGGGCCCCCGACCTGAGCGATGTGGGCATCCGGTTGAGCGGCGCGCAGCTGCGGCAGTCGCTGGTGGAGCCGGGCGCGGCGCAGCCGATCAGCCCGCTGCCCTCGGTGCACGGCCCCTATCCCGCCTACCTCGCGGTGGAGGCTACGACATCGGCCGGCCGCGTGCTGCGCGGCACCCGCGTGACCGAGGATGACTTCACCCTGGTGCTCCGCGCCGCCGACGGGACGCTGCATTCGCTGGACAAGACCCGCCTGCGCCGGCTGCGGAAGACCCCCGGACAGAGCCCGATGCCCTCCTACGCCGCCACCTTCTCCGCCGACGAGCTGGATCACCTGGTTGCGTACCTGGCAAGCCGGAAGGGGGCGCCATGACCCGCGGCCTGGGAGTGGCGCTCTGTGCCGCGCTCGTGGCGACGGCGCTCGAGGGCCAGGTCACCGGCGCCCGGTTGCGCGCGGCGCGGCAGGAGCCGGCCAACTGGCTCACCTACTCCGGCGACCTCGGGGCGCAGCGCTATTCACCGCTCCGGGAGGTGACCGCCGCCAACGTGGCATCCCTCCGGCCGGCGTGGATCTACCAGGCCACGATGCCGGGGCTGATGCAGACGACGCCGCTGGTCGCGGACGGCGTCCTCTACCTCACCGAGTTCCAGGGTCACGTGGTGGCGCTGGACGCGCGGAGTGGCCGGGTACTCTGGCGCTACCAGCAGGCGCTGCCCGCCACCCTGCTCACCCTGGGCTTCGGGCCGACCAATCGCGGCATCGCGCTGCTCGACTCGACGGTGTTCGTCGCGGCGCCGGACGCGCGGCTGGTGGCGCTCGACGCCCGCTCCGGCGCGGTGCGCTGGATCGCGCCGGTGGCGGACAACGCGCTGGGCTACGCCATGACCGGCGCGCCGCTCGCCTTTGACGGCATGGTCGTGGTCGGCGTGAGCGGCGCCGAGGCGGGGATCCGCGGCTTCGTGGACGCCTATGACGCGCGGACCGGCGCGCGCCGCTGGCGGTTCCATACCATCCCCACGCCGGGGGAACCCGGCAGCGAGAGCTGGGGCGGCGAGAGCTGGAAGACCGGCGGCGGCTCCACCTGGGTCACCGGGAGCTACGATCCCGCCCTCGGCCTGCTCTACTGGGGCGTGGGGAATCCGGGCCCGCTCTGGAATGGCGACGACCGTCCCGGCGACAACCTCTACACCTGCTCCCTGCTGGCGCTGGACGCGAAGACCGGCGCGCTCCGCTGGCACTTCCAGTACACCCCGCACGACACCCACGACTGGGACGCCGCGCAGATCCCGGTGCTGTTCGAGGGCCGGGTGCGGGGCGCGGAGCGCACGCTGGTCTCCATGGCCAACCGGAACGGCTTCTACTACGTCCTGGACCGGGCCACCGGGGAGTTCATTTCCGGCACGCCCTACATCCGGCAGAACTGGGCCGCGGGGCTCGATGCCCGGGGGCGCCCCATCCTCCGGCCCAACACCGAGCCCACCGCCGAGGGCACGGACCTCATCCCCAACCTCCACGGGGCCAGCAACTGGTACAGCCCGGCCTACAGCCCGCGCACCGGGCTGTTCTACGTGGCGGCGCGGCAGATGGGAAGCCGGTATTACAAGTACCCCGTCAGCTACACACCGGGCCGGTTCTTCCTGGGCGGCGGGGAATCGGAGTTCGGCGGCGACTCGGCGCAGGGCGCGGTGAAGGCGCTGGACCCGGTCACGGGGCGGGAGCGGTGGAGCTTTCCGCTGTTCTCGCCCCCCTGGGCGGGGCTGCTGGCCACCGGTGGCGGGCTGGTCTTCGGGGGGACCAACGAGGGGGTGTTCTTTGCCCTGAGCGCGCGCACCGGCCGTCCCCTCTGGCATTTCCAGACCGGGGCCATGGTCAACGCCAACCCGGTCAGCTTCGCCGTCGACGGACGGCAGTACGTGGCGGTGGCGGCGGGGAGCACGCTCCA
>JAEUJI010000116.1 GCA_016794805.1 Gemmatimonadota bacterium | reverse complement strand
GTCTACGACGCCGACCGCGACATCCTCGACCAGTACCTCTATGAAGTCAGCCAGACCCCCCTGCTCACCACGCCGCAGGAGATCGCCATCGCCAAGCTGGTGCGCGAGGGCGACCAGGAGGCGATGCAGGAGCTGGTCAAGCGCAACCTCCGCTTCGTCATCTCGGTGGCCAAGAAGTACCAGAACCGCGGCCTGCCGCTCACCGACCTGATCGGCGAGGGCAACGTCGGCCTGCTCACCGCCGCCCGGAAGTTCGACCCCGACCAGGGGGTCAAGTTCATCTCCTACGCGGTCTGGTGGATCCGGCAGGCGATCCTCGCCAGCCTGGCCCGCCAGGGCCGCACCGTGCGGGTGCCGCTCAACCGCACCGCCGACCTCTCCCGCATCGTGCGCACCGCCGAGGCGCTCCGCCAGGAGCTGCGCCGCGAGCCCACGCCGGAGGAGATCGCCAAGTCCACCGGCCTGTCCCTCGAGGTGGTGCAGTCGCTGGCCGCGCTCAACACCAGCGACGTGCGGCTGGACGCGCCGCTCGATCCCGACGGCGACCGCTCCCTGATCGAGCGCTTCGTCGCCGATGACCAGTCGGACGCCGAGGAGCAGGCGATGGACCGCTTCCTCACCGACGAGATCGAGAACGCGCTCAATACCCTCCCCGCCCGCGACGCCAAGGTGCTGCGGCTCTACTTCGGGCTCGACGGCGGCCGGGAGCACACCCTCGAGGAGATCGGCGGCATGCTGGGCGTGACCCGCGAGCGGGTGCGCCAGCTCCGCGACCGCGCCCTCAAGCGGCTGCGCGAGGGCGACGTGGGCAAGGCGCTGGCGAGCTTCGCGGCGTAGCGGTAGCGACGGTAGCGACGGTAGCGACGGTAGCGGCGGTAGTGTCCCCTTACGCATCCCAAGGCCTCCCCCTACCTTAGCCGCGTGACTCAGGCCTCTCCCCCCCGCCCCCGCTGGGTGTCCCGGGTGGGCCGGTGGGGCATGGACAGCGCGCGCGCCCTGGCGGATGCGCGGACCTGGGCCCCCCACGTCCTGCCGCAGATGCGGCGGCTCGGGGTGGACTCGGTGCCGATCGCGCTCTTCATCGCCACCTTCACCGGCATCGTCCTCGCCCTGCTCTCCAAGTACATCTTCACCGGCGCCGTGCCGATGTACTTCGTCGGCGCGCTGGTGGGGAAGACCATCATGATGGAGCTGGGCCCGGTGCTCACCGGGCTGGCCCTGGCGGGCCGGGTCGGCGCCAACATCGCGGCCGAAGTGGGGACCATGCGGGTCACCGAGCAGGTGGACGCCCTGGAGACCCTGGCCTACAACCCCAACAGCTACCTCGTCGTGCCCCGGGTCCTGGCCGGGGTGCTGATGTTCCCGGTGGTCACCGCGCTCGCCGTGGCGATCGGCGTCACGGCCGGCTGGATCACCGCCATCAACCTGCTCGACCTCTCCACCCTCGAGTTCGTGAAGGGGCTGCGCCTCTTCTACCGCTTCAAGGACATCTGGTTCGGCCTGCTCAAGGCGGCGAGCTTCGGCGCCGCGGTGACCCTGGCCGGCTGCCTGATGGGCCTCGCCACCCGCGGGGGCGCGGAAGGGGTGGGCCGCAACACCACCCGCGCGGTGGTGATCGGCTGCGAGGCGATCCTGGTGCTCGACGCCTTCTGGGCGCTGGTGCTGCTGTGAGCCGCCCATGATCCGCTTCACCGACGTCCACAAGGCCTTCGGCCCCAAGGTGGTGCTGGCCGGGATGACGCTCGACATCCCCGCCGGCCAGACCACCGTGATCATCGGCTTCTCCGGCAGCGGCAAGAGCGTCGCGCTCAAGCACATCGTGGGGCTGATCGAGCCCGACGCGGGACAGGTGGAGGTGGACGGCCAGGTGGTGCACGACCTCGCCCCGGACGCGCTGTCCCTCCTCCGCGCGGGGATCGGCTACGTCTTCCAGTTCGCCGCGCTGTTCGACTCCATGACCGTGGGCGACAACATCCGGCTCGGGCTCCGGCGCCACGGGCTCGACCCCGACGAGGTGGCCACCCGGGTGCGGGAGAGCCTGCACCTGGTGGACCTCGACGAGGCGGAGGCGCGGTATCCCGCCGAGCTCTCCGGCGGGATGCGGAAACGGGTGGGGATCGCCCGCGCGATCGCGCTCCGGCCGCGCTACATTCTCTACGACGAACCCACCACCGGCCTCGACCCCGTCACCTCGGCCGTGATCGACGAGCTGATGGTCCGCGCCCGGCGGGAACTCGGCGTCACCGGCGTCGTGGTCACCCACGACATGCGCAGCGCCTACACCGTGGGAGACCGCATCGCGATGCTCTACCAGGGCCGCATCCGCCAGGTCGGCACCATCGAGGAGATCCGCCAGACCGACGACCCGGTGGTGCGGAACTTCATCGAGGGGCGGCCCTTCGATCCCGACCGCCTCCCGGCGGCGGAGGCGCGGGCGTGAAGGGCCGGAACGAGTTCCTGGTCGGCCTGGTGCTGCTGCTCACCCTCGTGGTGGTGGTGGCCGGGGCGCTCTGGCTGTCGGAGTCGGACATCGGGCGGCGGGAGTCGCTGCACGTGGCCCGCTTCCGCACCGTGGGGGGCCTCACCCCGGGGGCGCCGGTGACCTACCGCGGCGTCCGGGTGGGGCGGGTGGAGGCCATCCGCCTGGCCGACCAGTTCGTGGAGGCGGACCTGCGGGTGTACCAGGGCGTGGAGCTGCCGGGCAAGCCGGCGGTGATCGCCGCCTCGCAGAGCCTCTTCGGCGAGTGGGGCGCGACGATCATCTCCCGCGACCAGCCGCAGGACGACCCCAACGTCCGCGTGATGCTCGCGGAGACCAGCCGCCCCGGCGGCGATCGCTGGCCCGGCGCCACCCTGCCGGACGTGGGGCAGCTCACGGCGCAGGCCGGCCGCATCGCGACCGACATCGCGGCGGTGGCCGCCCGGGTGCAGGAGACCTTCGACTCCACGGCGGTGGCCGAACTCCGCCGCAGCATCAAGGACTTCGGCGAGATCGCCGACAAGCTGGTGCGGTTCACCGAGAACCAGACCGGGCGGCTGAACGAAGTCACCGCCAATGTCGAGCGGACCTCCGACGCGGTGCTCGGCGCCTCGGGGCACCTGGAGAGCACCCTCGCCCGGGTGGATTCGGCCACCGCCGACGGCCAGCTGCAGCAGATCCTCAACAACACCCGCGACGGCACCGGCGACCTGCGCGCCGCCTCGGCCGACCTGCGGGCGCTGCTCGCCAGCGCCCGGGGGCAGGAGGCGAGCCTGATCCGCACCCTGCTCGCGGCGGATTCGATCCTGACCGGGATCCAGAGCGGCCAGGGCACCATCGGCCTGCTGGCCAAGGACCCGGCGCTCTACAACGAGACGATCGAGACCATGCAGGAGCTGCGGCGCCTCATCGCCGATATCCAGGTCAATCCGCGGAAGTACTTCAAGTTCTCGGTGTTCTAGTGTCCAAGCCCAAGCGCAAGCCCGAGCGGGAGGTCTCCGCCGGCGGCATCGTCTTCCGCCGCCAGCCGGACCAGAGCGCGCGGTACCTCCTCATCCGCGATCCCTACGAGCACTGGGGCTTCCCCAAGGGCCACCTCGAGGAGTCGGAGACCCCGACCGAGGCGGCCACCCGGGAGACGGCGGAGGAGACCGGGCTCACCGACCTGGTGCTGCACGGCCCGATCCGGATCATCGACTGGCACTTCCGGTTCCGCGGCCGCTACATCCACAAGTTCTGCCACTTCTTCCTGTACGAGAGTGCGGCGGCGGACGTGATCCCGCAGCTCGACGAGGGGATCACCGACTTCCGCTGGCTGACGCTGGAGGAGGCGCTGGAGCAGCTCTCCTACGACAACGCCCGCGGGGTGCTCAAGCGCGCCGGAGAGATGGCGCGCACCCTCGTGGCGATGGGGCAGGGGCGTCCCCGCCGCCAGCCGCAGCCGGCCCCTCCCGGTCCCCCGGCCACCGCGAGCTCCTGATGCCGGCCGTCGCCGTGCTTGCGAGCGGCGCCGGGGCCACCCAGGCGCTGCGCCGGAGCCTCCCCGTCCGCTCCCCCTGGTCGGTGGCGGCCTGCCGCACGGTGGCCCAGCTCTCCGCCCTCTTCCGCGGCCGGCTGGTGGACGCGGTCATCATCGCTCCCGCCGCGATGGCGCTGCCGGAACTCGTGGCCCTCCGGGGCGGCTTCCCCCATGTGCCGTGGATCGCCTTCGCGCCCTTCCGGCCCGATGACGGGCAGCTGCTGGTGCGGCTGGCCCAGGGGGAGACCCGGCTGGTGCTGGTGGATGGGGTGGACAACGCCGTGGCCGGGGATCTCGTGGTGCGTCACTCCGCGGCGGCCGCGCGGCAGCGGGCGCTGCGCGATGCCGTCCGGGTGCTCCGGCTGACGGAGCCGCTGCAGCGCCAGGTGTGGGAGGCGCTGCTGGCCCGGGTGGACCAGCCGGTGCGGACGGCGGAGATCGCGCGGAGCCTGGGCTGCTCCCGGGAGCACCTCTCGCGCCAGTTCGGCGCCGGCGGCGCCCCCAACCTCAAGCGGGTGATCGACCTGACCCGGGTGGCCTGCGCCGCGGCGCTGCTGGAGAACCCGGGCTACGACGTGGCCACCGTGGCCCGCATCCTCCGCTTCGCCACCCCGAGCCACCTCGCCGCGACCGCCCGCCGCATCGCCGGCGTATCGAGCCGGGAGCTGGGGCCCCTCGGACCCCGCGGGGTGCTGGCCAATTTCGCGCGGGGCAAGACCCGCAGCCGCCTGTGAACTCTCTGTCCCCGAGCCGCGCCATGCGCCTCCTCACGTTCGTGCCCGCCCTGCTGCTCCTGGCTGGCTGTGAATCGAAGCCGCCCGAGTCCGGCACCCCGGCGGCGGCGCCGCCCGCCGGCGCGCCCGCCGACCGACTGATCGGGACAGCCACCGACTGGCGCCTCGTGACCCTCGGGGGCGAGCCGGTCGGGGTCGGCGATTCCGCCGCCCCGACGCTCAAGCTCCCGGCCGGGGGCGGCCGTGCGGGGGGCTACGGCGGCTGCAACCGGTGGTTCGCCGAGGCAGCCCGGTCGGGGGACGCGCTGTCCTTTTCCGCCATCGGGGCCACGAAGATGGCCTGCGAGGGACCCGCGATGGCGCTGGAGCAGCGCTGGTTCGCGGCGCTGGAGCGGGTCCGGCGGGTCACCGAGGCCAGCGGGGAGCTGATCCTGGCCGATTCGGCGGGCAGCGTGGTGGCCACCCTGCGGCACTACTGAGGCGTCCCGGCCCCGTTGCCTTGGGCTGGAGTTTGTGATACTTTTCACAAGCTGTGGCGGAACCTTCATCTTCATCCAACCGCGAGTGATATGGCGACCGAATCCGTACTCCGTCCGGGCGAGCTCAAGGATGTGCTGCTCCGGGAGATCGAGAAGGCCGACCTGGCGTCGGTGGACGTCAATGAGGTCGGTACGGTGCTCGAGGTGCGTGACGGCGTGGCGCGCATCTACGGCCTGACCAAGGCGGTGTCGGGCGAGATGCTGGAGTTCACCGTCTCGGAGACCGGGGAGACGGTCACCGGGCTGGCGCTGAACCTGGAGTCGGACAACGTCGGCGCGGTGGTCATGGGCGACTACCTGAAGCTCAAGGAAGGCGACGAGGTGCGCTGCACCGGCCGCCTGCTCGAGGTGCCGGTGGGGCCGGGGATGCTGGGCCGGGTGGTGAACGCGCTGGGCCAGCCGGTGGACGGCCGGGGCCCGATCGCGAGCAGCAGCTCCCGGGCGGTGGAGATGGTGGCGCCGGGCATCATCGTGCGGCAGCCGGTGAAGGAGCCGCTGCAGACCGGCATCAAGGCGATCGACGCCATGATCCCGATCGGGCGCGGGCAGCGGGAGCTGATCATCGGGGACCGCGGCACCGGCAAGACGGCGATCGCGGTGGACACGATCATCAACCAGAAGGGCACCGGCGTCGTCTGCGTGTACGTGGCCATCGGGCAGAAGCGCTCGACCGTGGCCACGGTGGTGGAGAAGCTCAAGGAGCACGGCGCGATGGACTACACCATCGTGGTCGTGGCCAGCGCCTCGGACCCGGCGCCGCTGCAGTACATCGCCCCCTACTCCGGCTGCGCCATCGCCGAGTACTTCATGTACGAGGAGGGGAAGCCGACGCTCTGCGTCTATGACGACCTCTCCAAGCAGGCCGCGGCGTACCGCCAGCTGTCGCTGATCCTGCGCCGCCCGCCGGGCCGCGAGGCCTACCCGGGCGACGTCTTCTACCTGCACAGCCGGCTGCTGGAGCGGGCCGCCAAGATCTCGGAAGACCCGAACGTGGTGAAGCTGGACAGCCGCATCAAGAAGCCGGGCGGCTCCCTCACCGCGCTCCCCATCATCGAGACCCAGGCGGGCGACGTCTCGGCCTACATCCCGACCAACGTCATCTCGATCACCGACGGCCAGATCTTCCTCACCACCGACCTGTTCTACTCCAACGTGCGCCCGGCGGTGGACGCGGGCATCAGCGTGAGCCGCGTGGGCGGCAACGCGCAGATCAAGGCCATGAAGCAGGTGGCCGGCCCGCTGCGGCTCTCGCTGGCGCAGTACCGCGAGCTCGAGGCCTTCGCCCAGTTCGGGTCCGAGCTGGACGCCGCCACCCAGCGGCAGCTGGCCCGCGGCGCCCGCACCGTGGAGGTGCTCAAGCAGCCGCAGTACGCGCCGGTCCCGGTGGAGAAGCAGGTGGCGATCATCTACACCGTCGTCAACGGCTTCCTGGACGACGTCGAGGTGAAGCACATCCGGAAGTGGGAGACCGACTTCATCACCTACCTCGAGTCGGCGCAGCCCGGGCTGCTCGAGGGGATCCGGACCAAGAAGGCGCTGGATGACGACCTGACGGCCAAGCTCAAGGCCGCCATCGCCGCCTTCAAGCCGCTGTTCAAGGCCGAGTAATGGCGAAGGCCTCGAAGGCGCTCCGCGGGCGGATGCGGTCGGTCCAGAACACGCGGAAGATCACCCGGACGATGGAGCTGGTGTCCACGTCCAAGCTGAAGCGGGCGCAGGACCGGGTGGTGGCCGCCCGGCCCTACGCCGCCGCGCTGGCCGAGGTGATCGCCGACCTGGTGACCCCGGAGCTGGCGGAGCGGTTCCCGCTGCTCCGGCGCCCGGCGCCGCCGGAGAAGGGCGGGCCCCGGCGGGCGGCGGTGCTGCTGGTGACCAGCAACCGCGGGCTCTGCGGCGGGTTCAACTCGAACCTGATCAAGGAAGCCCGGAAGCGGATCGAGGCGCTGGAGGGGCGGGGCTACCAGGTGGAGCTGCACCTGGTGGGCCGGAAGGGCATCGGCTTCTTCAAGTACATCGGCCGGGCCATCACCACCCAGCGGCAGGACATCGGGGACAAGCCCACCGCGCAGCACGCCAGCGAGCTCGTGGCGGGGCTGATCGAGGAGTACTCCGCCGGCCGGCTGGCCAGCGTGGACGTGGTGTGCGCCAAGTTCGTCTCCCCGATCACCACGCCGCCCACCACCCTCGGGGTGCTCCCGGTGAGCACGCCGGCGGTGAAGCCGGGCGGGCTCAAGGCCGACTACATCCTCAAGCCCGGCGCCGACGAGATCCTGGCCGAGCTGCTGCCGCTCTATGTCCGCAACCAGGTGTACCGCGGGCTGGTGGAGACGGCGGCGGCGGAGCACGGGGCGCGGCGCACCGCCATGAAGAACGCGACCGACAACGCGGGCGAGATCTTCGAGCTGCTCAAGCGCACCTACAACCGCCAGCGGCAGGCCGCGATCACGCAGGAGATCGCGGAGATCGTGGGCGGGGCGGCGGCGCTGGAGGGGTGACGGCTCGGCGACTCGACGGCTCGGCGTCTCGGCCGGGCATTCGTGCCGCCGAGCCGCCGAGACGACTACTACCAACGGGACAGACATGGCAACCGCTACGGCAACGAAGAATATCGGCAAGGTGGTCCAGGTGATCGGCCCGGTCCTCGACGTGGAGTTCGAGCCGGAACACCTGCCGGAGATCTACAACGCGCTGGTCATCGAGGACGCGAGCGGCCCGCTGCCGATCCGGCTGACGGCCGAGGTGCAGCAGCACATCGGCCAGAACCAGGTGCGCGCCGTCGCCATGTCCACCACCGACGGCGTGGTCCGGGGGATGGCGGTGACCGACACCGGGGCCGCGATCACGGTGCCGGTGGGCACGGCGGCGCTGGGCCGGATCCTCAACGTGCTCGGGGAGCCGGTGGACGGCGGCGCCGCCATCCCGGCCTCCAATGAGCGCTGGCCGATCCACCGCGAGACCCCGAAGTTCGTGGACCTCGAGCCCAAGACCACCATCTTCGAGACCGGCATCAAGGTCATCGACCTGATCGCGCCGTTCGTGAAGGGCGGCAAGATCGGCCTCTTCGGCGGCGCCGGGGTGGGCAAGACGGTCGTGATCATGGAGCTGATCAACAACGTGGCCAAGGGCCACGGCGGCAAGTCGGTGTTCTGCGGCGTGGGCGAGCGCACCCGCGAGGGCAACGACCTCTACCTGGAAATGGAAGAGAGCGGCGTCATCAAGAGCTGCGCCCTGATCTACGGCCAGATGAACGAGCCGCCGGGGGCGCGCCTCCGGGTGGGGCTGTCGGGGCTCACCGTGGCGGAGTACTTCCGCGACGTCGAGGGCCAGGACGTGCTGCTCTTCGTGGACAACATCTTCCGCTTCACCCAGGCCGGCTCCGAGGTCTCCGCGCTGCTCGGCCGGATGCCCTCCGCGGTGGGCTACCAGCCCACGCTGGCCACCGAAATGGGCGACCTGCAGGAGCGGATCACCTCCACCAAGAAGGGCTCGATCACCTCGGTGCAGGCCATCTACGTGCCGGCCGACGACCTGACCGACCCGGCGCCGGCGACGGCGTTCGCCCACCTGGACGCGACGGTGGTGCTCTCCCGGGCCATCTCCGAGCTGGGCATCTACCCCGCCGTGGACCCGCTGGACAGCTCCAGCCGGATCCTGGACCCGCAGTACATCGGCGCCCGGCACTACAACGTGGCGATCGGCGTGCAGCGCACCCTGCAGAAGTACAAGAGCCTGCAGGACATCATCGCGATCCTGGGCATGGACGAGCTGTCCGAGGACGACAAGCTGGTCGTCGCCCGGGCCCGCCGGATCCAGCGCTTCCTGTCGCAGCCCTTCTTCGTGGCCCAGCAGTTCACCGGCTTCGAGGGCAAGTACGTCAAGCTGGCGGACACCATCGAGAGCTTCGAGCGGGTGCTCTCGGGCGAGTTCGACGACCTGCCGGAGCAGGCGTTCTACATGGTGGGCGGGATCGACGAGGCCGTCGAGAAGGCCAAGAAGCTGGCGAGCGCGTGATGCGGGTCACGGTGATCTCGCCCGAAGCCGCCATCTTCGACGGCGAGGCCGATGCGGTGACCGCGCCGGCCCATGACGGGCAGGTCGGCATCCTGCCGCGCCACGCCCCGTTCATGACCCTGCTGGGCCGGGGGCCGCTGGTCGTCACGTCGGGCAGCACCTCCCGCCGCTTCATGGTCAACGGCGGGTTCCTGCAGGCAGTCAACAATACCGTCCGCGTGGTCGCGGAACAGGTCAAAGGAGCGTAAACGCATGCGTCGTGCAATCTTCGCAACTGTGCTGCTGGCGTCGGTCGGCACCATGGCCCTCGAGGCGCAGACCATCTTCACCCCGGTGATGAAGAGCCCCTACACCGCGTTCAAGCGCAGTGAGCTCGGCGGCTACATCTCCGATCCGGGCGAGGGGACCAGCATCGCGCTCCAGGGCGAATACCGCCTGGCCCGCCGCAAGTTCGACCTCGGCTTCGTGCTCGGCTACGCCGACGCCAAGGGCAACGGCGAGAACCTCTTCGGCATCGGCGTGGACGCCCGCGCCGGGATCGCCCGGCACACCCAGGACTTCCCCCTCGACGCCGCGGTCACCGGCGGCTTCGGCGTCCTCATCGCCGACGGCAAGTCCGGCTTCCTGGTCCCGATGGGTGCTACCCTCGGCCGCCAGGTGCTCCTCGAGGAGTCCAACGTCAGCTTCACCCCGTACGTGCACCCGGTCATCATCCCGACCTTCGGCGAACTGCTGGACGACGTGCAGTTCGGCATCGGCCTGGGCGTGGACGTGGCGCTCACCAAGACCTTCGATATCCGGGTGGCCGGCTCGCTCGGCGACCTCGAGGGCATCTCGATCGGCGTGGCCTGGCACCGGTAGGCGGTAACGACGGTAACGACGGTAGCGACGGTAGCGACGGTAGTAGGGAGGGGGCTCTTCAGGGTGCTGGAGAGCCCCCGCTCGTTTCGGGCACCATCAATTGACTTATCCCCAGACCTGACGGTACTTTGCGGCGCTTTTCCACCGTCGCTGATCCGGAGGTGTCATGCGCTCCACCCGCTGCTTCTCCCTGACCCTGCTGCTGGCCGGCCTGGGGCTGTCGTCCGGCGTTCAGGCCCAGGTCACCGGCCTCCCGGTGCACAACGCCGGCATCACCGGTGGCCTCACCATCGGGGCCGAGATGGGCTTCCCCGACGCCGACTACGGCAAGGGCACCGGGCTGGGCGCCCGGGGCGCGCTGGGCCTCGGACCGTTCGGGGTGAGCGCGGTGATCTCCCGCTGGAACCCCAAGGGCCCCGCCGAGGCGCACACCGCGGTGGGCGGGTACCTCAACCTCAAGGTGTTCGGCGGCCCGCTGATCCCCCTCTCCGTGACCCTGCAGGGCGGGGCGGAGTATGCCAGCAGCAACGGCATCAAGGTGGTGCACGCGCCGGTGGGGCTCGGCATCGCGCTCAAGATTCCCAACCCGGCGCTGGCCATCAAGCCGTGGCTGGCGCCCCGGCTGGACATCGTCCGCGCCAGCGGAACCGGCATCAACTCCGACACCGAGTCCAACTTCGGCATCAGCGGCGGGGTGGACTTCAGCCTGCTGGGCGGGCTGGGCTTCGGCGTGGCGTACGACCGGACCTGGGCCGACAACGACGTGAACCCCGGGGTGTTCAGCGTCGGCGTGAACTACGCGATCAAGATCCCGGGGCTCTGATGCGACTGTTCCGCCTGGTCCCCGCCGCGCTGACCCTCGCGCTCCTGGCCGGCTGCGCCAACACCTTTGACGCCACCCGCCTGGGGGTGCCGGCCACCCTCGCCTCCGCCGCCGGGACCCCCGCCGTGGGCGATTCCTTCTCGGTGACGAGCCGCGCGGTCTACGCCCTCTGGGGCGTGGTCAAGCTGTCGGAGCCGTCGCTCAAGAAGGCGCTGGCGGCGCAGCTGGCCGGCGGCAAGGAGGTGGCGGACGTGCGCATCCGGGTGCGCAGCCGGCTCAGCGACGTCATCATCACGGGGCTCACCCTGGGGCTGATCGTGCCGCGGGCGGTGACCATCGAGGGCGTGGTGGTGCAGAAGTAGGCGGTTGGGCGGTTGGGCGGTTGGGCGATTGGGCGATTGGGCGATTGGGCGATTGGGTGCAGGGGCGGCCGGATGCAGGGCCGAGAATTGCCTGGCGGGCGACCACAAGGGTCGCCCGTACTGCTTTGGGGGGCTAGCGGGCCCCGGAGAGCAGCCGCTCGATCAGCGCGGCGGAGCGGTCGGCGGCGCCGCGGCCGGTATTGATCGCCTCGCGGGCGTTGGCGCCGGCCTGGCGGCGCCAGGCCTCGTCCACCAGCCAGGTCTCCCACCAGGCGGCGAGGATCGCGGCCGCACGGCGGCGCGGCAGCCAGGCCAGCGCGCCGGCGGCGTTGAGCCGGAGGGCATCGGGATGCCGCTCGCCCAGCGGCCCGACAATGACCGGCACGCCGCACGCCGCCGGCTCCAGCACCGAATGCAGCCCCGCGCGGCCGAACCCGCCCCCCACGTAGGCCAATTGTCCGGTGCCATAGAGCAGCGCGAGCCCGCCGACCTCGGTGACCACGCCGAGCGGGGCGTCGAGGCCGGCCGGCGTCCACGCGAGCGGGGCGGGGAGGCCCGCGGCGCGGGCCCGGGCGGCGAGCCCCGCCAGGTGCGCGGCCGTCGGCTCGTGCGGGGCGATCAGGAGCCGGGCGGCGGGGATCGCCTCGCGCACCGCCGCGAAGGCGGTCAGGAGCACCGCCTCGTCGGCCGGCCAGGTGGAGCCGGCCACCAGGGTAGCGGGGGTGGGCACCGGCGCCGGGGACCGATCCAGCCGCTCGATCACGGCGTCGTACCGAGGGTCGCCGGTAATGCTCACCGCCTCCGGCCGGGCGCCGAGCCAGGTGAGCCGGTGGGCGTCGTCGGCGGCGATGGCCCCGACGGCGGCGAGCCGTTCCAGCGCCGGCCGGAGGACGCGGCTTGCGGGCCAGCGGCGCCGCCGGCTGTCGGCCGGCAGGGTCGCGGCGATCATCCCCTGGGGAATGCCGCGCCCGGAGGCGGCATGGACCAGTTCGGGCCAGAGATCGGAGCGGGAGTACACGATGGCACTGGGCGCCAGCGCATCGAGCAGCGCCGCCACCGCCGCCGGCCGGTCGAAGGGGAGGAGGCCGGCCACATCGGCGCCGAGCGCGGGGAGGACGGGGAGCCCGGAGGGGCTGAAGCAGGTGACGGCCAGTTGCCAGGCCGGATGCCAGGCCCGGAGCCGCTCCAGCACCGGCTGGGCCTGCCGCAGCTCGCCGGCGGAGGCGGCGTGGAGCAGCAGCAGGGGGCGGCTCCGATCCCGCTGCGCCGCGCCCCACGCCGCGAAGCGTTCGGCGCCCTCCCGCCTGCCGGCGAGTCCCTGGGCCAGCTTGGGAGACCAGCGCGCGGCGAGCGGGGCCAGCGCGCCCAGGGCGACGGTGGCCAGGCGGTAGGGCGGCCAGGGGTGCGTCATGCCGAAAGATGGCTCCGCTTGCGCCGAAGGCCAGAGAATCCTAGAATCAGGCGTCCGCCCGCTGTTCCACCCCGTGAGAGGAGGTGATCCATTGTCTAGTGACAGTTGCATGCGTGGCTCGAACAGGGCAAGCGATCGCCTGGTGAGCTAGGACGACCCGGGATCGTTTCGAGCCCGATGCTACCGGGGGGGCCCCGCCGCCGCGGGGGGCCGGCCCCGGCAGGGGTTAAAATAACCCCAGGGCACGTAAAGGTAGGTCACCCGCGCCCCGCGCTACAGCCTGCTGTTCGCGCTGCCGCTGCTCCTGCTCTACGAGGTGCTGGCGCACTTCGTCTCGGGGGAGAGCGGCATCCGCAACGGCGCCGACGTGCTGCTCAAGAGCCTGTTCGCGGTGCTGGGGGGCCGGCATGGGCTCACCATCTTCGCCGCGGTGCTGTTCGGCACCGGCCTGGTGCTGGTCGCCCGGGACTGGCGCAAGGGGGGCGCGCCCACCGCCGGCTACTTCGTCGGGATGTTCGGCGAATCGGTGGTGTACGCCCTGCTCTTCGGCGGGGTCACCAGCCTGCTGACCGGCCTCCTGCTTCACGGGCCGCAGTCCCTCCTGATCGGGCAGGGCCAGGCGCTCGGGCTCCCCACCGAGCTGGTGGTGTCGCTCGGGGCGGGGATCTACGAGGAACTGCTGTTCCGGGTGGTGCTGGTGGGACTGCTCGCGCGGCTGGCGCTGGTGGGGTTCGGCTGGCGGCCGTGGGTCGCGGGGACCTTCGCCACCCTCCTCGGGGCGTTCATCTTCTCCGCGTTCCACTATATCGGGCCGCTGGGAGATACCCTTGCGCTGGGCTCCTTCACCTTCCGGATGGTGGCGGGGGTGCTGCTCAGCGGGCTGTTCCTGACGCGCGGCTTCGGGATCGCGGCATGGACCCACGCGCTGTATGACGTCTTCCTGATGCTCCGCGGGGGCGGGTCGTCGTAGGAGGGGCGGAGCTGAGCTCCGCCCCACCTGCATCAGGGCGCGGCCTTCTCCGCGAGCAGCGAATCCAGCACCTGCTTGTAGATGGGGAAGGGCACCGCCCCCCGGAGCAGCCCCGCGCCCTCGATGTAGACGGTGGGCGTGCTCTCCACCCCCGACCGCGCCGCTCCTTCCGCCTCCGACTGCACCAGGGCCCGCATCTCCCGGTTCTGCAGGCAGGGCAGGATATCCTCCCGCGGGATCCCGGCGCTGTCCACCAGCGAGATCAGGAAGGGGGCGGGATCCTTGAGCGGGGACCACTTCGATTGATAGGTGAAGAGCAGGTGGTGGATCGGCCAGAACTTGTCCACCCTGGCGGCGCACATCGCGAGTTCCGCGGCGGGGACGGCGTTGGGATGGATCTGGGTGATGGGCAGGTTGAGGAAGATCCAGCGCACCTTGCCGGTGGCGATGTACTCCCGCTCGATCTCCGGGAAGGTCTCGAGCGCCTGGCGCTTGCAGAAGGGGCACTGGAAGTCCGACAGCTCGTAGATGGTGAGCGGCGCGGTGGCAGAGCCCCGGGTACGCTGGGGCAGCAGTGCATCGTCCTGCGCCGGCTCGGCGGCTGGGCGGCTCGGCGGCTGGTCCCGCGCGCCGGCGCCCAGCAGGATGCCCAGGGCAGCGAGCCCGGAGATGGCAATCACGGTTGCAGCCTTCACGAAGTTCCCTTTCACGTGCCGCCGCGCGGCCTAGTACCGGGGGAGGCGGCGACCGCTGGAGCGGTCGAGGATCAGCCGGTCGCCGGTGACCCGGAGGTTCCAGTACCACTCGCTGTTCGGGTCCCAGGTGTCCCAGGAGCGGGCGTAGATCCACCAGTCGCCCCGGGGGAGGCGCACGGTGGCCTTGCCGGTGGCGCCGGTGCTGTCGCTGAAGGGCTCCCGGCCCAGGCCCGTCCCCAGCGACTTGGTGAGGCTGTCATACGTCCGGTAGGCGCTATCTTTCCACCGGCCCATGACCTGGCGCAGGCTGTCGATGGCCGGCATGTACTGGTTGCGGGCCACCGCCAGGGCGCGCTGGGTGTCGTCGCGGCGGCGGAGGAGCGCGGTGAGGCTGTCGCCGCCGCGGCCAAAGGCACGGTAGAGCGAGTCGTAGGCCGGGCTCTCGCGGGGCAGGGAATCGAGCCGCGCCTTGAGGTAGCCGAGCGCCTGCTGCTGCGCCTGGGCGCGGTAGGCGGCGCTGGCATAGGCCATGAACGGGCCGCGGTAGCGCTGAAACAGCGTGTCCAGCTGCTGCGTAATCGCGACCGGTCTCGGGGTCGCGGCCTCGAGGATGGCGAGCACACTGTCGCGATCGTACGGCAGGGCCACGAAGCCGAGATGCGCCACCGGCGCGTCCACGGAATCAGGACCGGGAATGGCCACTTCGAGCGTCACCTCGCGGCCGCGACAGGCGGCCAGCGCGAGGAGCAGGACAATCATGCGACGGGACACGGGTGGCACGCTCCGGCAATGGAGGCGGAAAGCTACCTGTGTCCTCGGGGTCCTTCAACTTGTGCCGGCCCTGCTGGCCGGGCAGAACCCGGCGGTGGACCGGCTCTTTCCCCCCCGGCCCACCGACTACCTGACCGACGCCGCCGGCATCGTGGACGCGGGGTCGGCGCGGGAGATCATCGGGCTCGCCTCCCGGCTCCGGAGCGCGACAGGGGCGGAGCTGGCCGTGGTGACGCTCCCGACGATCGAGGACCGGGCCCCCGGAGAGGTGGCGCTGGCCATCCTCCGGGGCTGGGGCGTGGGCGCCGCGGCCGGGATCGGGGATTCCACCCGCAACGCCGGCGCCGTGCTGCTGCTGGTGCCGCGCACCCCGGACCACAAGGGCGAGATCTACCTGACCGTCGGGACCGGCCTCGAGGGGATCATCACCGACGCGATCGCCGGCCGGATCACCGACCTCATGCTGCCGGACCTGCGCGAGGCGCGGTGGGGCCCGGCGCTCCTGCTCGGCACCCAGGCCATCGGCGGCACGGTGGCGAAGGGATTCGGGGTCTCCGATTCCGCGCTCGAGGCGGCGGATCCGTTCCGCTCCCAGTCCGGGGGCCCGGAGATCAACCCGCTGGTCATCTTCGTCATCCTGATCATCGTGATGATCGTGCTGTCGAACATCTCCAAGGGCAGTGGCGGCGGCGGCGGGCGCGGGCGGCGCCGCTCGGGCGGCCCGCGCATCGTGTGGGGCGGCGGCAGCGGCTGGGGCGGGGGCGGGGGGTTCGGTGGCGGCTTCGGGGGCGGTGGGGGCGGGGGCTTCGGCGGGTTCGGCGGCGGTGGCGGCGGCATGGGCGGCGGCGCGGGGAGGAGCTTCTGATGAAACAGGTGGAGGCACTGCTGGACCGGTTCGTCGCCGACTTCGACCGCCTGGCCCTGCCGGAGGCGAGCGTCGTGCTGCACGGCTCCGTCGCGCGGGGCCAGTACCTGCCGGGGTGGTCCGACGTGAACCTGCTGATCCTCCTCGAGGGCGTGAGCACCAACGCCCTGGAAGCCCTCCGGCCGCTGCTCCGCTGGTGGAAGGAGGAGGCGCGCTCGGTGCCCCTGATCCTGAGCCGGGCCGAGTGGCGCCGGGCGGCGGACGCCTACCCGCTCGAAATTGCCGAGATGCGGACCGGCTACCGCGTGCTCCGCGGCAGCGACCCGCTGATGGAGCTGGTGGTGCGCCCGGCGGACCTGCGCCAGGCCCTCGAGCGGGAGTTCCGGGGCAAGCTGCTGCGGCTGCGGCAGGTCTACGCCCTGCTCGGCGACGACGGCAAGGCGCTGGGGACGGTGGCGCGGCGGAGCGTCTCGCCGATCCTCCTGCTCTGCCGCGGGCTGCTGGTGCTCGCCGGCGAGTCGCCACCGGCCGATCCGGTGGACCTGGTGAACCGGGCGGGAGCAGTGGCGGGGTTCAGTGGGCCGGCGGTGGCGCGGGTGGTCACCCGCCGGGGGCAGGAGGACTGGGCCTGCAGTGAGGCCGAGTTCCAGGGGTACCTGGCCGCCGTGGAGACGGCGGCAGGCTTCGTGGACAATCATCAGATCGGAGAACGCCAATGACGCGGTCGTTTCGGGTGCTGCTGGTGGCGGCCCTCGCCCTCACCGCGAGCGGGTGCGGGTACAACAGGATCCAGGGCCTGGACGAGCAGGTGAGCAAGGCCCAGGGCCAGATCCAGGCGCAGCTGCAGCGCCGGGCGGACCTGATCCCCAACCTGGTCGCCACGGTCAAGGGCTACGCCAAGCAGGAAGAGACCATCTTCACCGAAGTCGCAAACGCCCGCGCCCGGCTCAACACCTCGCTGCAGTCGGGCAACCTCGAGGACATGGCCAACGCCAACCAGGCGCTCAACGCGCCGCTGGGGCGGCTCCTGGCCATCGTCGAGGCCTATCCCCAGCTCAAGTCCGACGCCAACTTCCGGGCGCTGCAGGACGAGCTGACGGGCACGGAGAACCGCATCGCCACCGCGCGCCAGGACTACAACGACGCGGTGAACCAGTTCAACAGCTTCATCCGGACCTTCCCCTACAACCTCACGGCGAAGATGTTCGGCGCCGGCGGCCCCAAGCCGTACTTCGAGGCCAAGGAAGGCACCGACACCCCGCCCCCGGTCGACTTCGGCAACTAGTCCGTGGGCGCAACCGCGCTGGCATTGCTTCGGACCTACCGCCGCACCGCGCTGCTCCTTGGCGCGAGTGCGGCGGTCGCGCTGTGGAGCATCCTGCCGGCGCGCTGGCTTGCCGGGGGGCTCCTCCCGGCGCCTCTCGCCGTCCCCGATCCGGGCCTCTCCTGGTCCTCACCGATGACCCCGCTGGAGGCGCTGCGCCAGCAGGCGGTGGATGGGCTGGCGGCCATGCTGCTGGTCATGGCATGGGCCGTCGTGGCCGTCGCGGTGCTGACACTGCTCGCGCTCGGCGCTGCGCGCACCGCGCAGCGGGAACGGGAGGTGGCGGTCCGGCGTGCGGTGGGCGCCTCCCGGCGGATGCTGCTCGGCGGATTCCTGATCGAGGGGCTGGTCATCGCCGCGGCGGCGCTCGCGGCCGGGGGGGTGATCGCCGCGGTGGTTGCCTGGCGGGCGGCGGAAGGCTGGCCGGGTCCACCGCCGGACTGGGCACCAGCCGCGGGGATGGCGCCAGCGGTGGCGCTCGCCCTCGTCATCGTGTTCGGCACCCTGTTCCCGATCCTCTTTGCCCGGCGACCCGAGGTGACCGAGCCCGCGGACGGCAGCCTGGCGCTCCGGATCCCGGCGCTGCTCATCGGCGCCTCGCTCGCGGTGCTTGCTACCGGGGTGGTGGTGAGCCGTCACGCCCGGAGCCTGGCGCTGGTCCCGGAGGGCGCGCTGCCCGCGGGGGTGGTGGTACCGCTCCGCTTCGGGGGGCAGGCCGCCCCCGACACCATGGCCCGGCTGCTCGGGGCGGTGGCCCGGATTCCCGGGCTCGAGCGGGCCAGCCTGACCAGCCCGGGCGCGGTGCTGGGACTCGGCGCGGTCAGCAAGGTGCGCACTGATTGTGGTGACTGCGCCGAGGGCGGGCTCCGGATCCCGATTCACGTGGTGACCACCACCCACCAGTATGTGAGCGCGGACAGCTTCCGGGCGCTCGGGCTGCGGCTGCTCGAAGGCCGCGGGCTCTCCGACGCGGACCGCGCCGGCGGCGAACCGGTCGCGGTCGTGGGGCAGGCGCTGGCACAGCGGCACTTCCAGTACGGCCAGGCGGTGGGGCGCATCATGATGGTGGGCAACGACCCCGGCGAGTGGTACC